>NZ_JBHJQI010000103.1:0-29808 GCF_042262805.1 Streptomyces sp. NPDC056361 | reverse complement strand
GCACCGTCCGGTGCGGGGCCCCTTCGCGTACCGGACGGGGTCAGGCGGAGAGCTTCTTGGTGAGGACGTAGCCCTCGTAGCCGGCGATGCCGAAGAACAGGAGATCCATGGCGCCGAGCTCTTCCTTCCACGCGGCGAAGAGGTCGGAGAAGTGCGCGGTGAAGATCTCCGACACCGGCAGGCTCTGACCGTCCAGCTCGGCCCACCAGCTGGCCATCAGGGCGTAGCCGAAGAGCTGGCCCGCGAAGACGCCGAACAGGGCGATCGGCACGCCCGCGAACGGCAGGACCGGGTTGGAGCCGCCCACCTTGGCGAGGGCGAAGCCGACCAGCGCGCCGACGCCGAGCGCGAGGATGCCGAGCTGCGTGTAGCTCCCGTCCTCCTTGGCCATGGCGCGCATGATGCCGCCGAGGACGAGGGCGCCGACGACGGCGGCACCCAGGCCGGCCAGCAGCCCGAGCGCCAGGTTGTCGCGGGTCGGTGCGGGCGGCGGGGCCATCGGGTAGGGCTGCGGGGCGGCGCCGTCGGCGAACGGGTTGCCGGGCGGCGGAACAGGCTGGGACATGTGGTGATTCCCCCCAGGGAACGGTGAAGTGCGGTCGGTCGTGAGCGGCGTCAGCCGAGGAGCGCCGCGACCGGCGGCGCGAGGATCAGCCCGAAACCGAGCAGGGCCGGCACCCCGCCGACCACGCGGAAGCCGGTGGCGGTGAGGAGCCGGTCGTGCGGGCCCAGGTGTCCGGCGGCCTGCGCGCGCAGGTCGAGGTTGCGCACGTGCCACCGCTCCAGCCGGTCGGCGGAGTCCTTCACGTCGAGCGCGACCCAGAGGCCGCAGACCCCTCCCGTGAGGAAGAACGCGAGGAGCAGGAGGATGACGACGAACACGAAGGGCCCCCGGGACGATGCGCGCACGGAGCGGGCGTGCGGTGGTCCCGGAGGCTAGCAGCCGCATATGACACCGGTACAGGGAATTCCGGCCGGGGGCTTCCTCAGAGGCGGTGGGCGGCGCCCGCGGGCGTGGCGCCCCGGGTGTCCAGGAGGAGTTGGGCCTTCACCGTGAGGCCCTGGAGGTCGTAGGTGCGGTGGTGCTGGAGGAGGATCGTGAGGTCGGCGTGGGCGGCGGCCTCGTAGAGGGAGTCGGCGCGGGGGACGGGGAGCTCGCGGACGCGCCAGTCCGGGACGTGGGGGTCGTGGTAGCTGACGGCGGCGCCGAGGTCCATGAGGTGGCGGGCGATCTCGTCGGCGGGGGAGCCCTGCCGGTCGGGGAGGTCGGGCTTGTAGGTGATGCCGAGGAGGAGGACGCGGGCGCCGCGGGCCGACTTGCCGTGCTCGTTCAGGAGGGTGGCGGCGCGCTGGACGACGTACCGCGGCATGCGCTCGTTGACCTGGCCGGCGAGTTCGACGAGGCGGAGCGGGCGGTGGGCGCCGATGGTGTCGACGGGGGCGCCGTGGCCGCCGACGCCGGGGCCGGGGCGGAAGGCCTGGAAGCCGAACGGCTTGGTCTCGGCGCAGCGGATGACGTCCCACAGGTCGACGCCGAGCTCGTTGCAGAGGACCGCCATCTCGTTGACGAGGGCGATGTTGACGTGCCGGAAGTTGGTCTCCAGGAGCTTGACCGTCTCCGCCTCGCGGGGGCCACGCGCGCGTACCACCTTGTCGGTGAGCCGTCCGTAGAAGGCGGCCGCGGCCTCGGTGCAGGCGGAGGTGAGGCCGCCGATGACCTTGGGGGTGCCGGCGAAGCCGTGGGTGCGGCGGCCGGGGTCGAGGCGTCCGGGTGAGTACGCGAGGTGGAAGTCGCGGCCGGCGCGGAGGCCCGAGCCGGTTTCGAGGACGTCGCGCAGGAGGCCCTCGGTGGTGCCCGGCGGCACGGGGGACTCCAGGAGCACGGTGGTGTGGGGGCGCAGTCGGGCGGCGAGCGCGCGGGCCGCTTCGGTGACGGCGGTGAGGTCGAGGGTGCGGTCGGGGCCCAGGGGCGTGGGGGCGCAGAGGACGGCGGTGCGGACCCGGCCGAGTTCGGCGGGGTCGGTGGTCGGCCGGAAGCTCCCCGAGAGCATGCGGCGGATCTCCGGGGCGGTGAGGGAGCCGTCGACCGGGGAGCGGCCGGCGGCGAGTTCGGCGACGGGGCGGGGGTCGGTGTCGTAGCCGATGGTGTCGATGCCTGCGGCGGTGGCGGCCTGGGCGAGGGGCAGTCCGTGGTGGCCGAGGCCGATGACGGCGAGATCAGCGGGCATGGGGGGTGGGCCGTCCTTCCCGGTAGCCGTGGGGAACGCGACGCGCAAGCCCGGTGGACAGAACGGGTCGGGCGCCATGTCAGACTAGGCGTAAATATGACCGATATGCGGCATTGTGCATCCCAAGGTCGCCGAGTGTTATCCATAGGGCGGCGGCGAGGCGGTGGCTGAAGTCACCGGACCGGGACAGAATCAGGTCTGTGAGCCGGGCCACACACGGGCCCGGCTCGTGCGGAACAGACGGGGGACGACGGGAGGCAGCAGCCGTGAGGACAGCGACACTGGGACCCGCCGAGCGCGTCGAGGCGCTCGCGGCCATGGCCGAGCACGAGCTCGACGTACTGGTGGTCGGCGCCGGAGTGGTCGGCGCAGGAACCGCACTCGACGCCGTCACGAGAGGGCTCTCGACCGGCATCGTCGAGGCCCGCGACTGGGCCTCCGGCACCTCCAGCCGGTCCAGCAAACTCATCCACGGCGGCCTGCGCTACCTGGAGATGCTGGACTTCGCCCTCGTGCGGGAGGCGCTCAAGGAGCGCGGACTCCTCCTGGAGCGGCTCGCACCCCACCTGGTGAAGCCCGTCCCCTTCCTCTACCCGCTCCAGCACAAGGGCTGGGAGCGGTTCTACGCCGGCTCGGGCGTCGCGCTGTACGACGCGATGTCCCTCTCCTCCGGCCACGGACGGGGACTCCCCGTCCACCGGCACCTCTCCCGCCGCAACGCCCTGCGGGTCGCGCCCTGCCTGAGGAAGGACGCCCTCGTCGGCGCCCTGCAGTACTACGACGCCCAGATGGACGACGCCCGCTTCGTCACCACCCTCGTCCGCACCGCCGCCTCCTACGGCGCCAAGGCCGCCAGCCGGGCCCGCGTCATCGGCTTCCTCCGCGAGGGCGAGCGGGTCGTCGGCGCCCGCGTCCAGGACGTCGAGGCCGGAGCCGCGTACGAGATCCGGGCGAAGCAGATCGTCAACGCCACCGGGGTGTGGACGGACGACACCCAGGCCCTCATCGGCGAGCGCGGCCAGTTCCACGTCCGCGCCTCCAAGGGCATCCACCTGGTCGTGCCGAAGGACCGCATCCACTCGACCAGCGGACTCATCCTGCGCACCGAGAAGTCCGTGCTCTTCGTCATCCCCTGGGGCCGCCACTGGATCGTCGGCACCACCGATACCGACTGGGACCTCGACAAGGCGCACCCCGCCGCGTCGAGCGCCGACATCGACTACCTCCTCGAGCACGTGAACACCGTGCTCGCCACCCCCCTCACCCGGGACGACGTCCAGGGCGTCTACGCCGGCCTGCGCCCCCTCCTCGCCGGCGAGTCGGACGCCACGAGCAAGCTCTCCCGCGAGCACACCGTCGCCCACCCGGTCCCCGGCCTGGTCGTGGTGGCCGGCGGCAAGTACACGACGTACCGCGTCATGGCGAAGGACGCCGTCGACGAGGCCGTGCACGCCCTCGACCAGCGCGTCGCCCCCTGCGTCACCGAGGACACCCCCCTGCTCGGAGCCGAGGGCTACCGGGCCCTGTGGAACGCGCGCGCCAGGATCGCCGCCCGCACCGGCCTGCACGTCGTCCGGATCGAGCATCTCCTCAACCGCTACGGATCCCTGACGCAGGAGATCCTCGACCTCGTCGCCGAGGACCCTGGCCTCGGCGAGCCGCTCGCCGCCGCCGACGACTACCTGCGCGCCGAGATCGTCTACGCCGCCTCGCACGAGGGCGCCCGCCACCTCGACGACGTCCTCACCCGGCGGACCAGGATCTCCATCGAGACCTTCGACCGGGGCACGCTCAGCGCCCGCGAGTGCGCGGAACTGATGGCGCCGGTCCTCGGCTGGGACGCCCTCCAGATCGAGAAGGAGGTCGAGCACTACGAGAAGCGGGTGGAGGCGGAGCGCGAGTCGCAGCGGCAGCCCGACGACCTGACGGCCGACGCCGCACGGCTCGGCGCGCCGGACATCGTGCCGATCTGACGCCCGCCCGCCGCCGACGGGTGTCGACCCGCACCCATCTGACAGGACGTCCGGGTCGTCCCCGTTCCGGCGGGAACCTCGGGGGTGCCCGAACGCGTCGTCATCCCGGAGTACGGACCCGGGGGCGCCGCCCGTCCCGAGGTGAGGGACAATGGGCTCTCTTCCAGGGCGGGTTACCGCATCGCGCGGGAAGCGGCAGACGCGGCGAATTTCAGGGATCGCAGAGGGGACGCATGTCGGAGGCGGAGCAGTCGCGGGACACGGCGAAGGACCCCGGGCGGGACGCCGCAGCGGGGGCCGCGACCGACGGCGACCGAGGAGCGGTCCCGGCCGCGCGTGAACCGGGGCACGACGAGCAGGACGCGCAGGTCGGAGGGGGTGCGCAGGGCCCCGAGGACGTGCGCCCCGAGCAGGACGCGCAGCGCGCCGAGGGTGCCGGGGACGGCGCCGGGCGCGCCGAGGACGCCGTCGGCGACCCGCGGGCCGCGAAGGATTCCGAGGGCGCGGCGTCCGCCGCGGCGCCCGGTTCCGGCGCGGGCACCGGCCGCGCCGGGGACTCCCGTGAAGCCTCGGAACCGGCCTCCGCACCCGCCGCCGCGAACGGCCGGCTGCGGGGCACCGAACCGTCGACCGGACGGGCCGGTTTCGGCGCCGGTGACGGCGCCGGTGACGGTGACGGCGAGAGCGGCCGTCCGTCCGGCACCGGGCGCGCGTCCGGCGGCGACAAGCTGCGCAAGGCCCCGTCGAACGAGGGACGGCTCCTCGCCGGCCGGTACCGGCTCGGCGTGGTCCTCGGGCGCGGCGGCATGGGCACCGTGTGGCGCGCGGTCGACGAGACCCTCGGCCGCACGGTCGCCGTCAAGGAGCTCCGCTTCCCCACCAGCATCGACGACGAAGAGAAGCGACGCCTCATCACCCGGACCCTGCGCGAGGCGAAGGCCATCGCCCGGGTCCGCAACAACGGCGCCGTGACCGTGTACGACGTCGTCGACGAGGACGACCGTCCCTGGATCGTCATGGAGCTCATCGAGGGCAAGTCCCTCGCGGACGCCGTGCGCGAGGACGGCACGCTCACGCCCCGGCGCGCCGCCGAGGTCGGCCTCGCCATCCTCGACGTGCTGCGTTCGGCGCACGTCGCGGGCATCCTGCACCGCGACGTGAAGCCGTCCAACGTGCTGATCGCCGAGGACGGCCGGGTCGTCCTCACCGACTTCGGCATCGCCCAGGTGGAGGGCGACCCCTCGATCACCTCCACCGGCATGCTCGTCGGCGCCCCCTCGTACATCTCCCCGGAGCGCGCCCGCGGCCACAAGCCCGGTCCGGCCGCCGACCTGTGGTCGCTCGGCGGACTGATCTACGCGGCGGTCGAGGGCAGCCCGCCGTACGACAAGGGTTCGGCCATCGCCACCCTCACGGCGGTCATGACCGAGCCGGTCGACCCGCCGAAGAACGCGGGACCCGAGCTGGAGCAGGTCATCTACGGCCTGCTCGCCAAGGACCCGGCCCAGCGGCTCGACGACGCCCGCGCGCGCGTCCTGCTGCGGGCCGTGCTCGACGCGCCCGAGGCGGCGCCCGCGGCCTCGCCCGAGGTCACCACGGTCGTACCGCTGCCGCCGCGCCCCGAGGGAGTGCCGGCGACGCCCGCCGTGCTGCCGACCCCGGCGGCCGACCGGAGTCAGGCCCCCGACGCCGCGGAGCGGATGCGGGGCGCCCTGAAGTCGGTACGCAACGCGGCGGCGTCGGCTTCGACGTCGGCTTCGGCGAAGCCCGACGCGGCGCGGAACGGCGGAAAGCCGGCATCGGCCCGCGCGACGCTGACCGACGTCGTCCCGCGCCGCACGCTGGTGATCATCGCGGCGGTCGCCGTCCTCGCCGTGCTCGGCACGATCCTGGCCGTCTCCCTCGGTGGCGGCGGCGAGAAGGACCAGGGCAAGGGGAGCGGGGGGACCACGGCGTCCGCCGGCGCCTCGGCCGGTGGTGACGGTTCCGGAGGGTCCGCGGGCTCCGACGGAGGCAAGGGCCAGTCGCCGGGCGGCCCCGGCCAGCAGGGCGGCGCGCAGCCCGGTGACACCAACTCCACCGGTGCCACCGGCGCGAACGGCGCGAACGGCACGACGGGGTCCACGAACGGGTCGAACGGCGGCAGCGCCACGCCGTCCGGAAAGCCCGGCGGCGGCGGCACGCAGCTGCCCGCCGGCTACGCCCTCGTCACCAACGCCCGGTTCCACTTCTCGATGGCGATGCCCTCGTCCTTCTCGCTCCGCTCGATAGCGGGATACGACTCCGGCGGGATCTTCAGCGAGAGCGGCGGCTTCCCGCGCGTCCAGGTCGACTTCAACGACAGCCCGAAGGACGACGCGGCCGCCGCGTGGGCCGCGGCCATGACCGGTGTCGCGGCCACCAGCAACGGCTACAAGCACATCGGCATCCGCCCCGTCTCGTACAAGGGCTACCCGACCGTCGCCGACTGGGAGTTCGAGCGCACGCAGAAGGGCGTGCGCGTGCACGTCCTCAACCGCGGCTTCAAGGTGGACGCCAAGCACGGCTACTCCATCATGATCACCTGCAAGGCGAGCGAGTGGAACGGCGCGGAGTGCCGGACGCTGCGGGAGACGGCGTTCGCCACGTTCACGCCCAAGGACTGACCGGCGCCACGTATCGTGAGAGTTCGCGGACGGTACGCAGCCGAACGGAGTCGTTAACTGCACGGTGCCGGACCGGAATTGACGGACTCGCGTGATCCCTCCCGATCCCGAGGGGTCCACGGGGGACAGCGCGCGCGTGGGGAGGCGTCGTGGACGACTACGCGGGAAGGGTGCTCGCGGACCGCTACCGCCTGCCGCTGCCGCCGGCGGACGCGGACCCGTACGCGGACGCGTACGCGCTGGTGGAGACGCGCGCGTTCGACACGTACAGCGGGCAGGAGGTCCTGGTCCGCCAGGTGCCGCTGCCGGAGTTCGTCGACGCCGAGGTGCTCGACGGCGACGGCGGCCCCGCCGACCCCTACGGCGGCACGGGACGGGCGACCCGCCGACCCGCCGAGCCCGTCGTGCGCCGCGCGATCGAGGCCGCCCAGGCCGCCGCGCAGATCCCCGACCACCCCCTGCTCGACCAGGTCTTCGACGTCTTCGCGGAGGCCGGCTCGCTGTGGATAGTGAGCGAGGTCGTGGCGGCCAGACCACTGGCCGCGCTCCTCGCCGAGCGCCCCCTCACCCCGTACCGCGCGGCCGAGATCGGCGCCGACGTCCTCACCGCCCTGCGCGCGCTGCACGCCCACGGCTGGGTCCACCGGAACATCACCGCCCGCACCGTCCTCGTCTGCGACGACGGCCGGGTCGTCCTCACCGGCCTCGCGGTCGGCGCCGCGGAGGAAGCCCTCTGCGGCTACGCACCCGTCCCGACCGAGTCCGCGCCGTTCGAAGCCGAGCCGTTCGAGGGCGCTCCGTTCGAAGGTGCTCCGTTCGAAGCCGAGCCGTCCGTCGTCGAGCCGTCCGTCGTCGAGTGGCCCGAGCCCGAGGAGGGGTACGGCTCCCAGCAGTTCGTACGCGAGGTGTACGAGGCCGAGGTCTACGAGGCGGAGGTGTACGAGGAGCCCGGCCCGGACGGCCGGACGGGTGGGCGGCTCCTCGCGGGGGACGGCGCCGGCATCGACCTGTACGGCACCGGTCCCCATGCCGCCGACGCGTATGCCGCCGACCTGTACGACACCGACCCGTACGACAACGATCCGTACGACACCGATCCGGACGTCACCGAGGCCTATGACGGGGACCCCGGCGAGGACGGCGACACCGGCTCCTCCGGCTCCGGGCCGCACGGCGACGACGGTTCCCACGGTGACGACCCGACCGACGTGGACCACACCGACGTCGACTCCACCGACGTCGATCCTGCCTCCGCCCCCTACGGCGCCGATCCCTACGGCCGTGCGTCCTCCGAGTCCACCGCCGCGTCGCAGCCCGCGCCCGCGCCGACGCCGCCGACGCCGCCGACCGCCGACGTGCGGGCCGCGCGGGCCGGTGCCATCGCCGCGTACCGGGCGGGTGCGCGCGCCGCGGCGCGGCTGGGCGAGACCGGGGCGCTGCCGGTCCAGCGCCCCGCGCCGCCGGAGCTGCCGCCGCCGCCCGCCGCGCCCGAGCCGCAGTGGTGGGCGCGGGTGGCGGACGACGACGAGGACGACGAGGACGACGACGGCGAGACGTACGGCGGCCGTGGGCCGCAGCCGGGCCCGCCGCGGATGATGCTGGCCGGCAGCTGGAGCGACGGCCCGCACGCCTCGCGGGACGCCTCCGGGCCGATCCCGGCCGGGGGCGGTTCGGTGCTGCCCGGTTCGGGGCGGCCGGCCCTGCCCGCCGGGTACACGGCCGCCACTCCGGGGCCGGCGCGCGTCCCGGCCCCCGCGGGTGCCCGTGACGACGACCGGGAGCCGGTTGCCGTGACGGCCGGGGAGTACCGCGGCCCGGCCACGCGGCTCGACGCCGAGCGGGCCCGGCAGACCCGGATCGCGGTCGTCGGCGCCGTGACCGAGCGCTGGGCGCCGGAACAGGCGGGGCCCGTCCACGAGAACTGGCGCCTCGCGCCGCCCATCGGCCCCGCCACCGATCTCTGGGCGCTGGGCGCGCTGCTCTACCGGGCGGTCCAGGGGCACGCCCCCTATCCGGAGGACAGCGCGGCCGAGCTGGTCCAGCTGGTCTGCGCCGAGCCGCCCGCCTTCGCCGAGGAGTGCGGGCCGCTGCGCCCGGTCGTGGAGTCCCTGCTGCGCCAGGACCCGATCGAGCGGCCGGACTTCGAGGAGCTGCGCGGCTGGCTGCGCTCCCTGGTCAGGTCGGCGCCCGAGCCGGAGGCCGGGGCGGGTGTCGTGCCGCTGCCGTCCTTCGACGAGAAGCGGCTGCCGATCGTGCGCCGGCGCGGCGAGCTGGTGCGCCGCCGGCGCGGGGGAGCGGGGGCGGGCCGGCACCGCCACAAGCGCGGCAAGGACCCGCGTCCCGCGGACCGCCGCGAGGACGTCCACGAGCACGACTCCGCGTACGAGCGCGCGTACGAGCGCGGTCACACGTACGAGCGTGACCGGGCGTACGAGCGCGCGCCCCACGACGTGACGGCGGAACCCTCGGGCGGCTTCCGGGCGGAGTACCGGGAGGAGTACCAGGAGGAGATCCCGCAGCGGGCTCCGCGGGCGCCCCGCGCGCCCCGCGCCTCGTCGTCCGGGGGTCCGGACTCCCCGCGCTCCCTCGGCCGTACGCTGCTGGTGCTTGTCTTCCTCCTGCTCGGCGGGGCCGTGGCGTACGCGGTCCTCTTCATGCCCGGCGACGCGGAGACCCCCGACGCGCGGGCCACGCCCACGACCGGCGCGCCGCCGTCGACGGCGCGGCCGTCCGCCGAGCCGTCGGGCGGACCGACGGGCAAGCCGACCACCGGGCCGCCCGCCGGGGCGACCACGGCTCCGCCCGCCGCGGATCCGTCGGTGCCCGCCCTCGCCGCCGGGTACACCCTGCGGCAGGATCCGGAGGGTTTCCGGATCGGGGTGCCGAACGGATGGCGGCGCAGCCCGATCAACGACGCCGGGCAAGTCCGCTACACCAGCGGTGACTTCACGATGATCGTCGTGCCGGGCCGGGACAGCGTCCGGGACAACGGCGGCGACCCGTTGGAGTACCAGAACACCCGGGAGCGCGAGCTGGAGCCGTGGCGGGCGTCCAGCTGGTCGGGGGCGGAGCGCACGCGCCGGGTGGACATCGGCAGGACGGCGACGGCCACGGGAAGTTACTGGTGGCTGGACGGCACGGGCCGCGAGGTCTTCGTCCGCAACCTGGCCCTGATCGACGGGGGCAGGTACCACGTCGTCCAGGTCATCGGCCCGTACGCCGAGCGCGACAAGGTCGGCGAGATCCACGACGAGGCGACGAGGGCGTTCCGGCCCGGACGCTGAAGCGGAACGATTCCTACCGGCCCCTGGTCACAGTGCTGTTCCTATGACGGCCCCGAGGTTCCGCCGCCCGGGCCCCCCTCCGTAACCTGTTCTCCGAAGGAATGCGGGGGCAAGTGGAACATTCTCAGAGCACAGGCGAGGGGCTGCTGCTCGCCGGGCGGTACCGGCTGGGCGAGTCCATCGGGCGCGGCGGCATGGGCAAGGTCTGGCGCGCGCACGACGAGGTACTGCACCGCGTGGTGGCGGTGAAGGAGTTGACGGCCGGTCGGTTCGTGGCAGAGGCCGACCGCCTCGTGCTGCACGCCCGCACGCAGAAGGAGGCGCGGGCCGCCGCCCGGATCACGCACCCCGGTGTGGTGACCGTCCACGACGTCCTGGAGCACGACAACCGGCCGTGGATCGTCATGCAGTTCGTCGACGGGCCCTCGCTCGCCGACGCCGCCAAGGAGGCCGGCACGATCGAGCCGCGCGAGGCGGCCAGGATCGGGCTGCACGTCGTCGGCGCGCTGCGGGCCGCGCACGCGGCCGGGGTGCTGCACCGCGACGTCAAGCCGGGGAACGTGCTGCTCGCGCGCGACGGGCGCGTCCTGATCACCGACTTCGGGATCGCGGCGATCGAGGGGGACTCGACGATCACGCGGACCGGCGAGATCGTCGGCTCCATCGACTACCTGGCGCCCGAGCGGGTGCGCGGTGGCGATCCCGGACCGGCCTCCGACCTGTGGTCCCTCGGCGCGACGCTGTACACGGCGGTGGAGGGCACCTCGCCGTTCCGCCGCACCTCCCCGATCAGCACCATGCAGGCCGTGGTGACCGAGGAGCCGCCGCACCCGGAGAAGGCGGGGCCGCTGGCGCCCGTCATCGTGGCCCTGCTGAGCAAGGACCCGGACCGGCGTCCGCGCGCGGACGAGGCCGAGCGGATGCTGCTCGACGCGATGGAGGGGCGCAGGCCGGAGGCGGCGCAGGCGTACGTGCCGACCCAGCGCGTCGCCAGGGAGGACCTGGGCCCGGCGGCGGGAGGCATCGGTACGGGCGCCGGCCCGGCCGGCGGAGCGCGTACCGCGGACGGCTCGGGTGCGGACGGCAGGGGTGCGGACGGCACGGGCACCGGCACGGACGGCTCGGTGGCGGACGGGACGGCGGGCGCGCCGCGGAAGGTCACCGCTCAGTGGCCCCACCCGCCGCAGTCGTCCCACGGTTCGCAGCCGCCCCATGGGTCCGCGCTGCCGCAGTCGCCTCCCACCCTGGTCCCGGACGCGTCCTCACGGCCCGGCCGCGGCCGGTGGCGCAGCGCCGTCCTCGCGGCGCTGCTCGCCGGGGTCGTCGCGGGCGGTGCCGTCTTCGCCGTCATGAACTACGCGGGTGGTGATCGGGGCGGCAACGGCGGACAGACCAAGGCGCCCACCTCCGCCCCGCCCACCAAGGGCACCGCGGACGGCGTCCCGGCCGGCTGGCACCGGGTCGTGGACCCGGAGGGCTTCAGCCTCGTCGTGCCGGACGGCTGGAAGCGGCAGACGGAGGGCGACCAGATCGACTACACCCCGGACAACGGCCGCCACCGCATCCGGATCAGCATCGACCGCAGCCCCGACTTCGAGAACCCGTACATGCACGCCCTCGACCTGGAGCGCGTGCTGCAGAAGCGGATGAACTACAAGCGGGTCAAGCTCAACCAGAACACCTACCGCGACCAGGTCCGTTCCTGCCTGTGGGAGTTCAGCTGGACCGAGCGGAAGGACTTCCCCGGGCCCCGGCACGCGATCGACCAGATGTACTACGAGGACGACGGCACGGAGTACGCCATCTACATGTCCTCGCCGGAGTCGAGCTGGGAGACCACCCGGCAGCAGTTCGACGTCGTCGTCCGGTACTGGCGGGCGCCGGGCGACTGAGCTTCACGCGCGCGTGGCGACCGCCCGGTGACCGGGCTTCCCGCGCACCGCGCACGCACCGGGGCCGGGCCGGAGGTTTTCTCCGTGCCCGGCCTCCGGCGTTCGTAAGCCGCTGATCAGGGCTTATGTGCCAGTGATCGCTGGCACGATGTGAGCACCCGGTGAAAACGCATTACCGACGGGTACCCAAAGGGCGGAACGCGGCCTACGCTCGCCCTCATGACGGACTCGCAGGCCCCCGCCGCCCCTCCGGTTCTCGACGCCCCCGCCGCGCAGGGCAGGGCGGCCGCGCCCGCCGGCGCGACCAACCCGGTCGCGCCCGCGCCCGCCGGCGCGCGCACCGCCGCCGACGTCGTGACGCCCGAGGTGGTCGCCCGCCTCACCCGCGGCGTCGCCGGCTCCGGCCGCACCGCCAACCACACCCCGTTCACCGGGGAGAAGCTGGCGGACCTGCCCGAGTCCACCCCCGAGGACGTCGCCGAGGCCTTCGCACGCGCGCGCGCCGCCCAGACCGCCTGGGCCGCCACCCCCGTCAAGGCCCGCGCCGCCGTCCTCCTCCGCTTCCACGACCTCGTCCTCCAGCGCCAGTCCGAGGTCCTCGACCTCATCCAGCTGGAGACCGGCAAGGCACGCCTGCACGCCCACGAGGAGGTCCAGGCGGTCGCCGTCGCCGCCCGCCACTACGGCCGCAAGGCCGCCTCGTACCTGCGCGCCAAGCGCCACACCGGCGTCGTGCCGACCCTCACCAAGGTCACCGAACTGCGCCAGCCGCGCGGGGTCGTCGGCCAGATCGCGCCCTGGAACTACCCGCTCGAACTGTCCGTCGGCGACGCCCTGCCCGCCTTCGTCTCCGGCAACGCCGTCGTCATGAAGCCCGACACGGAGACCGCGCTCACCGCGCTCTGGGCCCGCGACCTGCTCGTCGAGGCCGGACTTCCCGCCGAGGTCTTCCAGGTCGTCATCGGCGAGGGCCCCGTCGTCGGCCCCGAGGTCGTCAAGCACGCCGACTACGTCTCCTTCACCGGATCCACCCGTACCGGCCGCGAGGTCGCCCAGGGCGCCGCGGCCCGCCTCGTCGGCGTCTCCCTCGAACTCGGCGGCAAGAACGCGATGCTCGTCCTCCAGGACGCCGACATCGAGAAGGCCGCCGCCGGCGCCGTCCGCGCCTGCTTCTCCTCCGCCGGCCAGCTCTGCATCTCCATCGAGCGGCTGTACGTCCACGAGTCCGTCGCCGACGCCTTCCTGGAGCGCTTCGCCGCCCGCACCAAGGCCATGCGGCTCGGCAGCTCCCTCGCGTACGGGGCCGACATGGGCTCCCTCGTCGGCGACCGGCAGCTGGAGACCGTCAGCCGCCACGTCGAGGAGGCCGTCGCCAAGGGCGCCAAGCTCGTCGCCGGCGGCGTCGCCCGCCCCGACATCGGCCCCCTCTTCTACGAGCCGACCATCCTCGACGGCGTCGAGGCCCCGATGGCCGTCTGCGCCGAGGAGACCTTCGGCCCGGTCGTCTCCGTCTACCGCTTCCGGGACGAGGACGAGGTGATCGACCTCGCCAACGGCACGCCCTACGGCCTGAACTCCTCCGTCTGGACGAAGGACTCGCGCCGCGGCCACGCCGTCGCGGCCCGGCTGCGCACCGGCACCGTCAACATCAACGAGGGGTACGCCCCCGCCTACGGCAGCGTGCAGTCCCCGATGGGCGGCATGAAGGACTCCGGCCTCGGCCGCCGCCACGGCTCCGAGGGCATCCTCAAGTACACCGAGGCCCAGACCGTCGCCCAGCAGCGGCTGATGCCCCTCGCGCCCTCCTTCGGGATGGACGACGAGAAGTACGCGGCCCTCATGAGCGTGTCCCTGAAGGCGATGAAGGCCCTGCGCCTGCGCTGACTCCCGCCGGGGCGGTCTCCGCGGCCGCCCCGGACTCCCCGCCCGATTTCACCCTTTCCGTACGAGGAGAGCCATGACCGCGGTACCCCCTACCCAAAACCAGGAGCAGGCCGAGGACGCCGCGTACGACTACGACGTCCTCGTCGTCGGCTCCGGCTTCGGAGGGTCCGTCACCGCCCTCCGCCTCACGGAGAAGGGCTACCGGGTCGGCGTCCTGGAGGCCGGACGCCGCTTCACCCGCGCGACCCTGCCCAAGAACTCCTGGGACCTGAAGAACTTCCTGTGGGCGCCGACGCTCGGCCTGTACGGCATCCAGCGCATCCACCTGCTGGGCAACGTCATGGTGCTCGCCGGCGCGGGCGTAGGCGGCGGTTCGCTGAACTACGCCAACACGCTCTACGAGCCGCTCGCGCCGTTCTTCGACGACCCGCAGTGGAAGGACATCACGGACTGGCGTGCGGAGCTGAGCCCGTACTACGACCAGGCCAAGCGCATGCTGGGCGTCCGGCTCAACCCCACCATGACCCCGTCGGACGTCCACCTGAAGGCGGCCGCGCAGAGCATGGGCATCGGCGACACCTTCCACATGGCGCCGGTCGGCGTGTTCTTCGGCGACGGCCGGGACGGCGACGGGACGGCGAAGGCGAAGCCGGGCGGCGAGGTGGCCGACCCGTTCTTCGGCGGTGCGGGCCCCACCCGCAAGGCCTGCACCGAATGCGGCGAGTGCATGACCGGTTGCCGGCACGGCGCGAAGAACACCCTCAACGAGAACTACCTCTACCTCGCCGAGAGGGCGGGCGCGGTCGTCCACCCCATGACCTCGGTCGTCGCGGTCACCGAGGACTCGCGCGGCGGCTACGCGGTCAAGACCCTCCCCTCCGACAACCGGAAGAAGGGCAAGGGCCGCACGTTCACGGCCCCCGAGGTCGTCATCGCCGCCGGCACCTACGGCACCCAGACGCTGCTGCACCGGATGAAGGACACCGGCCTGCTGCCCCGTATCTCGGGCCGCCTCGGCGAGCTGACCCGCACCAACTCCGAGGGCCTCGTCGGCTCGCAGACCACCGACCGGCGCTACCGCAGGAAGCACGGCAAGGACAGGGCCGACTTCACCCGCGGCGTCGCCATCACCTCCTCGATCCACCCCGACGAGAACACCCACATCGAGCCGGTCCGCTACGGCAAGGGATCCAACTCGATGGGCGCGCTCACGATCCTCCAGGTGCCGTACGGCGCGCACCGGGTGCGCAGGTGGCTGCTCGAAATCGTCAAGCACCCCGCCCTCGCCGCCCGCTCCCTCTCCAACCGGCGCTGGTCGGAGCGGACCATCATCGGCCTCGTCATGCAGTCCCTGGACAACTCGCTGACCACCTACCGCAAGCCGGGCGGCATCGGCAAGGGCCTGCTCACCGCCCGCCAGGGACACGGCGCCCCCAACCCGACGCAGATCGAGGCGGCCACCGAGGCCGCCACCCTCCTCGCCGAGGAGATCAACGGCTTCGCCGGCTCCAACGTCGGCGAGCTGATGGGCACCCCGCTCACCGCCCACTTCCTCGGCGGCTGCCCGATCGGCGCCGACGCCGAATCCGGCGTCATCGACCCGTACCACCGGCTCTTCGGCCACCCCGGGATCTCCGTCGTCGACGGAGCGGCGGTCTCCGCCAACCTCGGCGTCAACCCGTCCCTGACCATCACGGCCCAGGCCGAGCGGGCCATGTCCTTCTGGCCGAACAAGGGCGAGGAGGACCCGCGCCCGCGGCAGGGCGAGGCGTACGCACGGCTCTCGGCGGTCGAACCGAAGTCCCCCGCGGTCCCGGCCGAGGCCTTCGGCGCCCTGCGGCTGCCGTTCCTCGGCATGCCGGCGGTCCCGCCGAAGAAGGCCTGAACCCGGAGACGATCCCGGACGGATCCCGGACACGACCCCGGACACGACCCCGGACACGATCCCGGACACAGGAGAGGGCGCTGCACCCCCCTCCGAGTGCAGCGCCCTTCCAGTTCTTGGTGGTGCTGCATAGATGACCCGCGACCGGTGGGATTGGTTGTAGCGGTTGCACAGGATCTCCGTGTGACGCGCGTCACGCTGGGGATACGGGCATGCGGAAGGGCCCCGCGCTCGCGATTCCGGTCGCGGCACGGGGCCCTTGGGGTCGGCACCGGTGTCAGGGCAGCGGCGGTGCCGAGCGGGGCGGCGCCGGGGGGTTGCGCCGCGGGGATGGGGAGGGGTGGGGGGGGATCGGGGGACGGGGAGGGTCGGGAGATCGGCCGGATGCGGCCGGCCCCGGGCGTCCCCGGGACCGACCGCCCTTTCTGGGTGACCGGGCTGCTGTCCCCTGCTGTCCGGTCACAGGCGCTGGTGCGAGGTCCCACGACGTACCTGAGGTACGCCACACGCCCCAGCGAAGCCACGCGTGGTTTCTTTCGGGCCCGCCCCTGGCTGGCACGGACACCCGGACCAACGAAGCCGGGCCGAGGCCGGTCACGCGCCGTACGGGTGAGAGCGGGCCCGAACTCAGATGCGGGCGGTGACCCGCATCCGGGCAATGGCCTCGGACGCGGAACGGCTCCCCTTCCGGGCAGTGGCCTCGGGCGCGGCACGGCTCCGCATCCGGCCGGTGGCCTCAGACGCGGCCGCGGCAGAGCTCCAGCATCGTCATCGCCAGCGTCGTGCCGGGCTTGCCGAGCGCGTCCCTGTAGTGGGCGAGGACCTCCATCTCGCGGGCGAGGTTCACCCGGCGGCCGCCGGAGGAGATCCGGGCCTCCTGGATGACGGCGGAGACGGCCATCCGTTCCTGGATGAGTCCGATGATCCGGTCGTCGAGCGCGTCGATGCGCTCGCGGGCGTCGCCGATCAGCGTCGCCGCCTCGTCGGTGCGGGCGCCGGTCTTCTCGGTCTGGGTCATGGCGGTCATGTCGGGGCTCCTCGTGGTGTCGGATGCCCCGGGGCGACATGGCCCGGAGACAAGCAGAACGCCCCGGGCCTTGTCGGCCCGGGGCGCCTGGGAAGTCGCTTGTCAGTTGCTCAAGCAGCACGACCATGGCAGCCGGTGGGCCGGTTGCCATAGGTAAAGACGAAGGTCGTGAGCTTGCGCATGGCGACAGTATGGACCCCGCCGACGGGCCCAGGCCAAACCGGGTTCGGATGGTGAGACGAAAAGTCCGACCGGCGCGCCGGTAGAATCGACAAATAGCACCCCCCTTCGGGGGACCCCCTCCTACCGCCGGAAGGCCGCCGTAGTGTCATCAGCGACCCCCGCTGCCGCGCCCGACGTCTCCAACCCGGACGTAGTCCTCGTTGTCGACTTCGGCGCCCAGTACGCCCAGCTCATCGCCCGCCGCGTCCGTGAGGCCCGGGTCTACAGCGAGATCGTCCCGTCCACCATGCCGGTGGCCGAGATGCTGGCCAAGAACCCGAAGGCGATCATCCTCTCCGGCGGCCCGTCCTCCGTGTACGCGGAGGGCGCCCCCCGCCTCGACCGCGCGATCTTCGAAGCGGGCGTCCCCGTCTTCGGCATGTGCTACGGCTTCCAGCTGATGGCGACGACCCTCGGCGGCACCGTCGACAACACCGGCGCCCGCGAGTACGGCCGTACGCCGCTGCACGTCTCCAAGGCCGGCTCCACCCTCTTCGAGGGCACCCCGGTCGAGCAGTCGGTGTGGATGTCGCACGGCGACGCCTGCTCCGCCGCCCCCGAGGGCTTCTCCGTCACCGCGTCCACGGACGTCGTGCCGGTCGCCGCCTTCGAGAACGACGAGAAGAAGCTGTACGGCGTCCAGTACCACCCCGAGGTGCTGCACTCCACGCACGGCCAGCAGATCCTGGAGCACTTCCTCTACCGCGGCGCCGGCATCGAGCCCAGCTGGACCACGGGCAACGTGATCGAGGAGCAGGTCGCGGCCATCCGCGCCCAGGTCGGCGACAAGCGCGCCATCTGCGGTCTCTCCGGCGGCGTCGACTCCGCCGTGGCCGCCGCACTGGTGCAGAAGGCCATCGGCTCGCAGCTCACCTGCGTGTACGTCGACCACGGTCTGATGCGCAAGGGCGAGACCGAGCAGGTCGAGAAGGACTTCGTGGCCGCCACCGGCGCCAACCTGGTGGTCGTCGACGCGCAGCAGCGCTTCCTCGACGCGCTCGCCGGCGTCTCCGACCCGGAGACCAAGCGGAAGATCATCGGCCGCGAGTTCATCCGCGTCTTCGAGCAGGCGCAGCTGGAGATCCTCCAGGAAGAGGGCCCCGAGGTCGCGTTCCTCGTCCAGGGCACGCTCTACCCGGACATCGTCGAGTCCGGCGGCGGCACCGGCACCGCCAACATCAAGTCCCACCACAACGTGGGCGGCCTCCCCGACGACATCGAGTTCGAGCTCGTCGAGCCGCTGCGCCAGCTGTTCAAGGACGAGGTCCGCATGGTCGGCCAGGAGCTCGGCCTGCCGGAGGAGATCGTCCAGCGCCAGCCGTTCCCCGGCCCCGGCCTCGGCATCCGCATCGTCGGCGAGGTCACCAAGGATCGCCTGGACCTGCTGCGCGAGGCCGACGCCATCGCCCGCGAGGAGCTCACCGCGGCCGGCCTCGACCGCGAGATCTGGCAGTGCCCTGTGGTCCTCCTCGCCGACGTCCGCTCCGTGGGCGTCCAGGGCGACGGCCGCACCTACGGTCACCCGATCGTGCTGCGCCCCGTCTCCTCCGAGGACGCCATGACGGCCGACTGGTCGCGCCTGCCGTACGACGTGCTGGCGAAGATCTCGACCCGCATCACCAACGAGGTCGCCGACGTGAACCGCGTCGTCCTCGACGTCACGAGCAAGCCCCCGGGCACCATCGAGTGGGAGTAGTCGCTCCCGCAGACGTGTGAAGCCGCCGTCCCGGTCCGCCGGGGCGGCGGCTTCGTCGTGTTCGCGTCCGGACTCTGGTGACTTGCCCGGCCGGGCGTTACCTTCCGGCGCATGAGCGTGATACCGGAACCCGTACCCGTCGAACGGCTCCACTTCGCCATGCCGCCCGTCCACGCGACGGCCGAGGAGGAACGCACCCACCGCAGGCAGCGGCTCGCGGGCGCGCTCCGGCTCTTCGGACGGCTCGGGTACGAGGAGGGCGTCTCGGGCCACATCACCGCCCGCGACCCCGAGTACCCCGACTGCTACTGGGCGAACCCGTTCGGGGCGCCGTTCGAGGAACTCACGGCGAGCGACCTCATCCTGGTCAACGGCGACGGGCAGGTCCTCCGCGGCGGCCAGCACGTCAACCAGGCCGCGTTCACCGTCCACGCCGAGGTCCACCGGGCCCGGCCCGACGCCGTCGCCGTCGCCCACACCCACTCCGTCCACGGACGGACGCTCGCCGCGCTCGGCGAACTCCTCGACCCGATCACCCAGGAGGCCTGCGCCTTCTACCAGGACCACGCCCTCTACGACGCCTACACGGGCGTCACGGTCGACGCCGAGGAGGGCCGGCGGATCGCCGTCGCCCTCGGCTCGTTCAAGGCGATCGTGCTCCGCAACCACGGCGTGCTCACCGTCGGCGGCTCCGTCGACGCGGCGGCCTGGTGGTTCATCGCCCTGGAACGCTGCGCCCGGATCCAGCTCGCCGCGCGGGCGGCCGGCAAGCCGGTCCTCATCGACCACCGCGAGGCGGTCACCACCCGCGAACAGCTCGGCAGCGACCTCGTCGCCTGGATCAACTACCAGCCCCTCTGGCGCAGGATCAGCCGAGCGGAGCCCGAACTCCTGTCGTAACACCATCGCTTCACCCTTCTGTACGTCAATGGGACGGCGTGGCAATCACTCTCCGGCGGGGCGCACGCGGCAGGCGCGAGAGCCGCCGGTGGGGCACAATTCCGTGGAATCAACGGTCGGTTGGCCCTACGGGACGCACCGGTACGTGCCGTGAAGTGAGCTCGGGAAGTGGGCACCGTGGCGGTTCAAGAGGCGAGACAGTACGGCGAGCACGCGACGGCCTGCGCCGGCTGCGCCCACTGCGGACAGACCGGCCACCGGCGCGCGGTCGCCGCGTTCCTCGCCCGGCGCGACGAACTCGCCGCCGGGCACGGCGTCCCCGCCGCCGTCGCCCACTCGCCGGTCGCCGCCCGCCAGTGGGTCTCCGACGAGCTCGCCCAGTCCGCCCGCGCGGTCGCCGTCCGCGGCCGCGAGGCCGGCCTCGCCTGGCTCGACCGGGTACGGCGCGGCGGTCTCGCCGCGGTCTGGGGCGCCGTCCTCGCCCTCCTCCTCGGCCAGGCCCTCACCGCGATCGGGCACGGCTGGACCGGCGCCCGCACGGCCGGACTGTGCACCGCGCTGGTCCTCGCCGCCCTGCTCAGCGCCGCCGCCCACGTCCACCGGGCGCGCGGCGGTCTCCTCGCCCCGCTGATCGGCGAGGACAACCGACTCTCCACCACCCGCGCCGTCGCCGCCGCCTGGCTCCTGCTCCTCGGCTTCACCCTCCTCTTCCTGGCCTTCCGGTCGTCGGACGCGACCGCCTTCGGTCTGGCCCGCGGCGCGGGCCTGCTCACCGTCCTCGCGCTGGTGTCGGCCGTCACCGTCACCGCCCGTCTCGTCGTGGCCACCGGCATCGCCTCCCGCCGCCTCCAGAAGGTGCGCGCCGACCGCCCGCGCGCCGCCGACCTGGTCTGCGACGACAGCGGCCGCGCCAGCCTCGCCGACGTCCAGTACCTCCTCGTCTCCGCCGCCGTCCTGGCCCTCACCGCCGTCGGCCTCGCCCGCGACCCCGCCCGGCTGCCCGAGGTCCCCTGGTCCCTCGTCCTGCTCCTCGGCGTCTCGGCGGCCTGGCACCTCGCCGCGGAGTGCACCGAGGGCGTCCGCCCCACGATCCACTCCGTGGTCCGGTCCCGGGAGGCCGGCGACCTCGACGCCCCGATCCGCACGGGCGACGACATCGAGATCCGCGGCTGCGGCTTCGTCCCGCCCGGCGCCGGCGCCCCCGACCCGCTGACCCGTCTGGTCGTGCGCATCGGCCCCGTCCACACCCACGTGCCGCTGGTGCCCGTTCCCGGCGGCTTCGCCAACCCCACCGACACGGCCCTGACCGTCCCCCTCCCGGCGGACGTGGAACCGGGCCGGGTGGAGGTGTCGGTCGTGACGGCGGCGGGCGTGGAGACCAACCGGGTCACGATCGACGTGGTGGACTGACCGTCCGGCCCCCTTTCCCGTGTCCCCGGAGCCGGCAGCGAGGAGAATCGATCCGCGAACAGTCGTACGGGACGTGGAGAGGTGACCGACGATGACGGGACAAGCGGACCGGACGGACGACACGGGCGGTACGGGCCGTACGGACGACACGGGTGCCGGCGCCGGGCGCTTCGCCCGCTGGAAGGCCGCCTTCGACGAGCGGAAGGCGGTCGCCGCCCGCTACGCCCTCCTTCCGTTGCGGATCTTCCTCGGGGTCACGTTCGTCTACGCGGGGCTCGACAAGCTCACCGAACCCGGCTTCTTCGCCGACACCGGCAGCGGCTCCATCGGCGAGACGATGCGCGGGGTCCGCGACTCGTCCGCGATCCCCGCCCTCGTCGACCTCGCGCTCAAGAGCCCCACCGGCTTCGGCTACGCGATCGCCTTCGGCGAGATCGCCGTCGGGATCGGGACCCTGATCGGCCTCTACGCCCGCCTGGCGGCGCTCGGCGGCGCGCTGATCTCGCTGAGCCTCTGGCTGACCGTGAGCTGGCAGGTGAACCCGTACTACCTCGGCAACGACCTCGCCTATCTGATGTCCTGGCTCCCGCTGGTGCTGGCCGGGGCCTCGGTGCTGTCGGTGGACCGCTTCCTCGCCGAGCAGCGCCGTATTCGATAGGAGATCCAGGTCGCGAGGCCGGCCAGGCCCAGGCCGCCGCAGAGGACGGGGATCACCGCGTACCACGGCGTCGTCCAGGCGCCGGCGGCGTCGCCCGCGTAGAGCGCGGCCAGAGCGAGGGCGGTGAGGCCGGCCAGTAGCCGGCCGGGACGGAACTCATGAAGCAGCACGGGTGACCTCCACCTGTCCGATGCCGACCTCGAGCGAGAGGTCCACAGTGCCCGCCGGGGCGGTCCCGGCCGGCGGGTCGATCGTGCGGGTGACGTCGCGGTCCGGGGAGATGTCGATGTCGTTCGCGGGCTCGCCCGGCAGCCGCAGGTCACCGAGGCCCACCTGGGCACGCACCTTCACGACCGCGTCCTTCGGGACGATCACCTTGAGCTGCCCCGCGCCCACCTCGGCCGACGTCGAGACGGTCGAGCCGGCCGGGAGCGGGAGCCCCGACAGATCGAGGGTGCCGACGCCGGTGCCCACCTCGTAGTGGAGCTGCACGGCGGTGGCGGACGCCGGCTTCCACGTCTCGCGCATCCAGTCCGTCGAGATCTCGTGGGGCAGCGCCGTGGCCAGGGCGAGCAGACCCGCCGCGATCACCGTCTGGAAGACCGTGCCGAACCCGGTCCGGCCGAGGAAGCTGCTGACGACGAGGCCGAGGCCGAACACCGCGAGGGCGGCGACCAGGCCGGTCTGCAGGCTCGTGCCCAGGGGCTGGGTGTCCCAGGTCAGTGCGGTGCCGAGGACGGCCGCGACCATGGCGAGCAGGTACACGAGGCCGCCGATGGAACGCGGGCTGCGCCTGATCGACGGCTGCGGACGTCCCGGGGCGGGCGGAGGGGGACCCCACTGGCTGCCGGGCTTCGGCACCTCGCCGCCCACCCGGCCGTCCTGGTCGAGGACACCGTGCGGGCCCCACAGGTAGCCCACGGCCACCTTGCCCGTGGAGCCGTCCTTCACTATCGGGTCCTTCCACCAGGAGGGGAACTCGACCATCGGCGGGGCCTTGGTCTCGGGCGGGGCCTCCGAGGCCACCAGGGCGGCGGCCGCCGACTCCAGCCGGCCCTCGGGCTCCACGACCCCCGTCTGCCGGCGCCGCGACCAGACGGCGGCCGCGCTCACCACGAACCCCACCAGGAGCGCGGAGCCCAGCATCGTCCCGCTGTGCAGCATCGACAGGAAGATCCCGCAGCCCACCAGCGCCATCAGCACGGCGGCCAGCGAGGCGCCGGAGACGCGGCCGGTCAGCAGCCTGCGCCCCTCGTTCTCGTCCTCGCCCGCGAGCGGGAGCAGCAGCCAGGCGAAGCCGTAGAAGATCAGTCCGATGCCGCCGGGCACCGCCAGCACGCCGACCGCCACCCGGAAGATCACCGGGTCGAGGTCGAAGTACCGGCCGAGGCCGCCGCAGACTCCGCCCACGACCTTGCTGCCGCGCGAGCGCTGCAGGGGCGGGGCGGGAACGGCCTCCGCCGGTGGCGGGGCCTCGTGCTGCGAAGGCATCGAACTCGTCATGCGTCCATGGTGACCGCCCGTGACGCCGAGCGGCACCGGGGCCGACCCTGGCCCGACCCTGATATTCGGTGCCGCCTCGCCCCCGAGGCGTTACCAGGGACGATCTCAGGGCCGACCCTGATGTCCCGGGCGGGCCGAACGTGTGACGATCGGTGCATGTCCGCAGCCGCTCGTGTCACCGAGACCGACGAACCGCCCGTGCGCAGGCTCTACAGGAGCGCCGACGGGCGGTGGCTTGGCGGTGTCGCGCGCGGCCTCGCCGGGCATCTCGGTCTGCCGGTCGTCTGGGTGCGGGTGATCTTCCTCGTTCTCTTCTTCATGGACGGCCTCGGTCTCGTGCTCTACGCAGCCTTCTGGATCGTCGTCCCGCTCGGTGTCGGCGGCCGGACCCACCCACGCCCCCTCTTCGAGACCACCGCGGACGGCCGCAGGAGACTGCGCAAGCCGGACCGGGGACAGGTCCTCGCCCTGATAGCGCTCGCGATCGGCGGCGCGGTCCTCATCGGGAACATCAGCGTCGACAACGAGTCCGGGCGGTACATCTGGCCGGGGCTCCTCGTCTGCGGCGGTGTCGCCCTGGTCTGGCGCCAGGCGGACAACGCCCGCCGGGCCAGCTGGACGGAGGCGGGGCGCCGCCGCCGCGTCCTCCAGCTCGTCCGCGGCCTCGTCGGCGTCGCCCTGGTCGGCACCGGCCTCGCGGTCTTCGTCGTGGTGCGCGGCTCCGTCGCCCAGCTCGGCACGGCCCTCACCGCCGCCGTCGCGGTCCTCACCGGCATAGCCCTGCTCGCCGGCCCCTGGCTGGTGCGGATGTCGCAGGACCTCACGGAGGAGCGCACCATGCGCATCCGGGCCCAGGAGCGTGCCGAGGTCGCGGCCCACGTCCACGACTCCGTGCTGCACACCCTCACCCTGATCCAGCGGAACGCCGACGACGCCGGCGAGGTCCGCCGGCTCGCCCGCGCCCAGGAAAGGGAGCTGCGGAACTGGCTCTACAAGCCCGAGGGAACGGGCAAGGAAGAGGAGCCGGAGACCCTCGCGGAGGCGGTGAAGAGGGCCGCGGCCGAGGTCGAGGACAAGCACGGGGTCCCGCTGGAGGTCGTCGTCGTCGGCGACTGCCCGCTCGACGAGGGACTGTCCGCGCAGATGCAGGCCGCGCGCGAGGCGATGGTCAACGCCGCCAAGTACGGTGGCGAGGGTGGTGCCGTGCAGGTGTACGCCGAGGTGGAGGGCCGCACGGTCTTCGTCTCGGTGCGGGACCGGGGCCCGGGCTTCGATCTGGATTCCGTGCCCGCGGACCGGATGGGCGTACGAGAATCGATCATCGGCCGGATGCAGCGCTACGGCGGTTCGGCCCGGTTGCGGTCCGTCCCCGGCGAGGGCACCGAAGTGGAGCTTGAGATGGAGAGGGCGGACGGATGAGCGACGAGACGGGTGCGGCGACCGGAGCCGACGCGGATGCGGCGGGCGTGGAGCGCCGGGTGCGGGTGGTGCTCGTCGACGACCACCGGATGTTCCGCACGGGCGTGCAGGCCGAGATCGGCAGGACCGACGTCACCGGCGTCGAGGTGGTCGGCGAGGCCGCCGACGTCGACCAGGCGGTCACCGTCATCACGGCGACCCGCCCCGAGGTCGTCCTCCTCGACGTGCACCTTCCCGGTGGCGGCGGCGTCGAGGTGCTGCGGCGGTGCGCGAGCCTGATGAGCGCGCACGAGGACCCGGTCCGCTTCCTGGCGCTGTCCGTCTCGGACGCCGCCGAGGACGTGATCGGGGTGATCCGGGGCGGTGCGCGCGGCTACGTCACCAAGACGATCACCGGCACGGATCTGGTCGACTCGATCTTCCGCGTCCAGGAGGGCGACGCCGTCTTCTCCCCGCGCCTCGCCGGGTTCGTCCTGGACGCCTTCGCCTCCACGGACGCGCCCCCGGTGGACGAGGACATGGACCGACTCACGCAGCGGGAGCGGGAGGTGCTGCGGCTGATCGCCCGCGGTTACGCGTACAAGGAGATCGCCAAGCAGCTCTACATCTCGGTGAAGACGGTCGAGTCGCACGTCTCGGCGGTCCTGCGGAAGCTCCAGCTGTCCAACCGGCACGAGCTGACCCGCTGGGCGACCGCCCGCCGCCTGGTCTGACCCGCTCCGCCCCGGCCGGCACCCGGGGTCGACCCACCCGGGTCGGCCCCCGTGCCAAGCCCCTCCGGGTCAGCCCACCCGGGTCAGCCCACCCGGGTCGCCCCGGCGAAGGGCATCTCGTCGATGGGGGCGATCCGGATCGGGGCGCCGGGCCGGGGCGCGTGGATCATCTGGCCGCCGCCGATGTAGAGCCCGACGTGGCTGATGCCGGAGTAGAAGAAGACCAGGTCGCCGGGGGCGAGCTGGGAGCGGGAGACGCGCTGCCCGGCGTTGATCTGGGTGTACGTCGTGCGGGGGAGGGAGACGCCGGCCGCGCGCCAGGAGGCCTGGGTGAGGCCCGAGCAGTCGTACGCGGAGGGGCCGGTGGCTCCCCAGACGTACGGCTTGCCGAGCTGGGCGCGGGCGAAGGAGATGGCTGCGGCGGACCGGGCGTTCGGGGCGGTCACCGGTGTGCGGTCGCCGCCCGAGGAGCGGTCGGCCCGCACCGGGGTGGTGCCGGTCGAGCCCGTCGAGCCCGATCCACCGGTTCCGGCCGAGGCACCGGAGCCGTTCCGGCCGGCGACGGCGGCCTCGTACCGTGCCCGCTCCTCGGCGGTGAGGCGGGCGAGCAGCGTCCGGGCCTCGGCCAGCTTGCCGGTCACGGCGGCCTTCTGCCGCCGCAGCTCCTCCTCGTGCCCGCGCAGCGCGGCGAGGCGTCCCGAGGACTCGCCGCGCAGCTGCCGGAGCGCGCCCAGCTCACGCCGTACGGCAGAGATGGCGACCGCCTGCCGGTCGCCGGCCTTCTCGGCGAGCGCGGCCCGCTCCAGGTACTCGTCGGGGTCGGAGGTGAGGGCGAGCTGCACCGCGGGGTCGAGCCCCCCGGAGCGGTACTGGGCGGTGGCCATGGCCCCGAGCCCGTCCCGGGCGGTGTTGAGCCGCTGGGTCCTGCGGGCGGCCTCGTCACGCAGCCTGTCGAAAGCGGCTCGGGCCTCGTCCGCCTTCTCCTTCGCCCCGTTGTACCGCTCCGTCGCGACCTCGGCCTCCTCGTACAGCCGATCGACCTTGGCCTTGACCTGGGCGGTGGTGGGCCGGGGGTCCGCGTGCCCGGACCCCTCGAAGAGCGTCGCCGTCGCCGCGGAGGCGAGGGCGAGCGTGGCGGCGGTGCGGACCGCCTGACCACCGAGGGGGGATTGCCGGGACTTTCGGTGCGCTGCCACGAGGGCGGGTCACATCCTCTGCCTGAGGGGGACGGTGCCCGCCGGGCCGACGGCGGCCGCCACAGGGGAGACGACCGCCGCCGGATTTTCTCGGCGGGGGTGACCGACGACCGCCGGATCGCCGGCGGCGGTGGGGAGCCGGCCACCTGGTGGAGGACGCTAAACCTGAGGTCACGCCCCGGCGGCGAGTTGATCGGTATTGGCGTCAGTTGACGGGTCGGGGACCGGACGCGTTCACTCGGGGCGACGGCCCTGGGACCTTCCGGTGGACGACCGACCGAAGCGGCGAAGCGAGTGGACCCGGCCGGCGAGCAGTGCTAGGGCCCCGGCTAGGCTCCGCCCCATGGACGTACTCATCAATGTCTTCGTCGCCCTGCACATCATCGGTATCGCCTCGCTGCTCGGCGGGTTCCTCACCCAGATGAAGGCGATGGGCGCCGGTACGGCCCGGTTCAGCCCCGCGATGCTGCACGGCGCGCTGACCATGCTGGTCACGGGCGTCGCGCTGGTCGGCCTCAACCAGGCCGACGACCAGACCGTGAACAACCTCAAGGTCGGCATCAAGCTGGCGATCCTCGTCGTCGTCCTCGGCCTGGTCTACGTCAAGCGGGACGAGGAGAAGGTCGACAAGGGCCTCTTCGCCGCCGTCGGCGGCCTGACCACGGCGAACATCTTCATCGCGACCCTCTGGGTGTGACCCGTTCCGCAGCCGGGACGCCGAGGAGCGTTCCGAAGGCGGGCCCGGATGTCGGTGGGGCGTCCTAGACTCGTGAGGCGATGAGCAGCCTCTTTGACGACAGCTTCCTGGCAGGCCTCCAGAACCACTCCTCGGAGGAGCCCCCGCCCCACCCCGAGGACGACGTGCACGGCTCCCCGGCCGCGGAGGAGGTCCCGCACGACCTCTTCGGGGAGCACTTCGACGCGCCCCCGCCGCGGGACGCGCACTACCGCGACGGCGCCCCGCGCCCCGTCGTGGACCCCGCCGCGCTCCTGGAGGGGCTGAACGAGCAGCAGCGCGCCGCGGTCGTCCACACCGACACCCCGCTGCTCATCGTCGCCGGCGCCGGCTCCGGCAAGACCCGGGTGCTCACCCACCGCATCGCCCACCTCCTGGGCACGCGGCACGTCCACCCCGGCCAGATACTGGCGATCACCTTCACGAACAAGGCCGCCGGGGAGATGAAGGAGCGCGTCGAGCAGCTCGTCGGCCCGCGCGCCAACGCGATGTGGGTCATGACCTTCCACAGCGCGTGCGTCCGCATCCTGCGGCGCGAGTCGAAGCGGCTCGGCTTCACGTCCTCCTTCTCGATCTACGACGCCGCCGACTCGAAGCGGCTGATGTCCCTGGTCTGCCGTGACCTGGACCTCGACCCGAAGAAGTTCCCGCCGAAGTCGTTCAGCGCCAAGATCTCGAACCTCAAGAACGAGCTGATCGACGAGGAGTCCTTCGCCGACCAGGCCGTCGACGGCTTCGAGAAGACGCTCGCCGAGGCGTACCGGATGTACCAGGCGCGGCTGCGCGAGGCCAACGCCCTGGACTTCGACGACATCATCATGACGACGGTCCACCTGCTCCAGGCGTTCCCCGACGTCGCCGAGCACTACCGCCGACGCTTCCGCCACGTGCTGGTCGACGAGTACCAGGACACCAACCACGCCCAGTACACCCTCGTGCGCGAGCTCGTCGGCACGGGGTACGAGGACCTCGGCCCCGCCGAGCTGTGCGTCGTCGGCGACGCCGACCAGTCGATCTACGCCTTCCGCGGCGCGACCATCCGCAACATCCTCCAGTTCGAGGAGGACTACCCGGACGCGACGACGATCCTCCTGGAGCAGAACTACCGCTCCACGCAGACGATCCTCTCCGCCGCCAACGCCGTCATCGAGCGCAACGAGTCCCGCCGCCCCAAGAACCTCTGGACGAACGCGGGCGCCGGCGCGCAGATCACCGGCTACGTCGCGGACACCGAGCACGACGAGGCCCAGTTCGTCGCCGACGAGATCGACCGGCTCACGGACACGGGCGACGCCAAGGCCGGCGACGTCGCCGTCTTCTACCGGACCAACGCCCAGTCCCGCGTCTTCGAAGAGATCTTCATCCGCGTCGGACTGCCCTACAAGGTCGTCGGCGGCGTGCGCTTCTACGAGCGCAAGGAGGTCCGGGACGTCCTCGCGTACCTCCGCGTCCTCGCCAACCCCGAGGACAACGTCCCGCTGCGCCGCATCCTCAACGTGCCCAAGCGGGGCATCGGCGAGCGTGCCGAGGCGATGATCGACGCCCTCTCGCTGCGCGAGAAGATCACCTTCCCGCAGGCCCTCAAGCGGGTCGACGAGGCGTACGGCATGGCCGCGCGCTCGGCGAACGCCGTCAAGCGCTTCAACGCGCTGATGGACGAGCTGCGCACCGTCGTCGAGTCCGGCGCCGGCCCGGCCGTCGTCCTGGAGGCCGTACTGGAGCGGACGGGGTACCTGGCCGAGCTCCAGGCCTCGACCGACCCGCAGGACGAGACCCGGATCGAGAACCTCCAGGAGCTCGCCGCCGTCGCCCTCGAGTTCGAGCAGGAGCGCGGCGAGGAGCCCGCGAGCCTCGCCGAGTTCCTGGAGAAGGTCGCCCTCGTCGCCGACTCCGACCAGATCCCGGACGAGGACGAGGAGGGCCGGGGCGTCATCACGCTGATGACGCTGCACACCGCCAAGGGCCTCGAGTTCCCGGTGGTGTTCCTCACCGGCATGGAGGACGGCGTCTTCCCGCACATGCGCGCCCTCGGGCAGACGAAGGAGCTGGAGGAGGAGCGCCGCCTCGCGTACGTCGGCATCACGCGCGCGCGTGAGCGGCTCTACCTCACCCGCTCGTCGATGCGCAGCGCCTGGGGCCAGCCCTCGTACAACCCGGCCTCGCGGTTCCTCGAGGAGATCCCGCCCGCGTACCTGGAGTGGAAGCGGACCGGCCCGATGGTGAAGCCGGCCGGGCCCACCTCGGGGATCACGTCCTCGCTCTCGTCGTCCCGCGCGCGCTCCGGCCCGTCCGGGTTCGCCACCCGGCGCGCCGGGGAGAAGCCGGTGATCTCGCTCCAGGTCGGCGACCGGGTCACGCACGACCAGTTCGGGCTCGGCACGGTCATGACCGTGACCGGCGCGGGCGCCGACGCCCAGGCGACGATCGACTTCGGCGACGAGAAGCCGAAGCGGCTGCTGCTGCGGTACGCGCCGGTCGAGAAGCTGTAGTCCCCGCCGCCACGCGCACGCGTACGGGCCCCGGCTGCTGCCGGGGCC
>NZ_JBHJQI010000102.1:0-30639 GCF_042262805.1 Streptomyces sp. NPDC056361 | reverse complement strand
CGCCGGGGGGCCTCAATATTCCCTGGGGGGGTCCGTCCTCTGGCCGCCCCGGCCTCTCCCGGTGGGCGATACTGGGATCGAACCAGTGACCCCTTCGGTGTGAACGAAGTGCTCTCCCGCTGAGCTAATCGCCCGGGAACGGGTTGAACCATACAGGGCTTCGCGCCCTGGGTTCAAACCGGCCCGCCCGTCGCCCGACCGCGGCCCCTCGACGGCGCCCTCCGTGCGGCGCCGCTCGTCTCGGCCGCGAGCCCGCGCCGTCCGCCGCGCATCATCAGGGCGTGGTTGGCCCGGAAGACGGGACGTCCGGGGAAGGCGAGGAGCCGCAGGAGCCGGGCGCGCACCTCGACCTCCTGCTCGTACACGGCGCGGGTGCCGGTGCCGTCCGCCGCGATCGTCCAGCGGGCCCAGCCCTCCAGGTCGCCGCCGAGGCCGATCTCCAGGACCCGGGCCACCGGGTCGCGGCGCAGGGCGCGGGCGGTGACGACGAGGTCGTACGGGAGGAGGGAGCGGAACCGGGCGGTGCCGGTGGTGTCGTCGAGGGGGACGACCTCGCGGACCTGGGGCCACCAGCGGGGGTACTCCTCGGCGCGTTCGAGGACGGCGTAGACGGCGTCGGGCGGGGCGGGCAGCCGCCAGACGCTGCGGAAGCGGTACCGGCACCAGTCCATGCCTCCAGTGTGGGGGTACTCAGGCGCGGATCTGAGTACGTGGACGCATTCCCGCAGCGTGTGGCCGGGGCCACACTCCGGGTATGGACACTTCCCTGCCACCCGCGGACGAGCTGGTGCTCGTCGACCGCGAGCTGGCCCAACTCGACGCTCGCCGGTCCCAGTTGCTGGCCAGGCGGGCCTGGCTGATCCGGGCGCTGTACCAGCCTGCCGGCGTCGTGGCGCCGTCGTGGCAGCCGCGCCCGCCGGTGGCGGACTCGACGCCACGGAGCGCGCAGAACGTGCTGCTGACGCTGGGCGGGACGCTGCTGACGATCGCGGCGGTCGCCTTCACCCTGGTGAGCTGGGGCTCGATGGGGATCGGCGCCCGCGCGGCGGTGCTGTTCGTGGTGACGTCGGCGGCGCTCGCGGTGCCGGTGGCGCTGCTGCGCAGGGGTCTGGTGTCGACGGCCGAGTCGGTGGCCGCGCTCGGTCTGGTCCTGATGGTGCTCGACGCGTACGCGCTGCACCGGGTGGCTCTGCCCGATGCGGACGGCCTGGGGTACACGGCGGTGGCCGCCGCGGTCCTGGCGGGCGCGTGGACGGCGTACGGCTCGGCGCTGTCGCGGCTGCGGATCCCGCTGCCGGTGGCCGTGGTGGCGGCCCAGCTGCCGCTACCGCTGGGCGTGCTCGCGGCCGGTGGCGGTCCGACGGCGTTCGCCTGGGCCGCTCTCGTGACGGCCGCGGCGGACGCGGCGGCGGCGCTGTGGGCCCGGCCGATCGCGGTCCGGATCACCGCCGCCACGGGCGCGACCGCGCTCGGCGGCTGGTCGCTGCTGACCGGCGGCTGGCTCTCGCTCACCTCCCCCTGGACCGGCGCGCCGCTGCTCCTCGCGGCGGGCGCGCTCGCCCTGTACGTCGCCCGGCGCACGCCCGCGCTCGCGGTCCCGGGTGCCGCGCTCGCCGGTCTGGCCGCGGTCGCGGCCTTCGGGGGCCTCCTCCGCGCGGCCGTCCCCGCGGACTGGGCGGTCCCCGGCTACGTCCTGTGCGGTCTGGCCCTCGCGGCGGTCCGGCTCCTGCCCTCGTCCGCTCCGGCGACGCCGGACGCGGCCGGTGCCCCGGCGCAGGCCTCGCCCTCCGGGGCGTGGCTGCCGCGCGCCGTGCGGGCGGGTCTGGCGGCCGCGGGCGCCGGGGTCGCGGCGCTCGGGGTCGTGTGGGCGCTGCCGCCGGCGGTGGCGGGGCTGCTCGGGCCGGTGGGCCGCACGACGGACGTCTGGTCGGGCGAGCACGCCGAGCGGGCGCTGACGTCGTACCCGACGACCGCCGTCCTGGTCCTCGTCGTGGCCGTCGCCGTTCTCGCGGCCGTCCCCCGGCTCTGGGCCCGCTGCGGCGCCCTCGCCCTCGCCTGGGCGCTCCTGACCGCCCTGCCGGTCTCCCTGGACCTGCCCTACCCGGTGACGCTCGCCCTCCAGCTCGCCACCACGGCGGCGGCGCTGTGGTCGGCCGTCCGCCCGGGCCCGCTGGCGCGCGGCCTGCGTCGCGAGAAGGCGCCCGCGGACACCACCGCCCCGGCGGCGTCCGCCTCCACGGAAGCGTCGGCCGCCACGGGGTCGGAGCCGACGGCGCACGCCACCGGCGGTCCGGCGGCCCCGGTGGCCGGTCCCGGGGCTCCCTGGGGGCCCTGGACGCCCTCCTCGCCCCGGCCCGCGGCGGTCGTCGTCGACGCCCGTACCGCGCTCGGCCGGCTCGCGTACGCCGGCGGGCTCGCGTCCGCGGTGAGCGCGGTCGGACTCGCGCTGGACGTGCGAGGGGCGACGTTCGCCGCCCTCGGGGTGCTGCTCGGACTCTTCGCGGGGGTCGCGGTGCTCGGCGCCGACGCGCGCCGGGTGGTCTCCGCCTGCGCGGCGGTGCTCACGGCGACGGGTCTGGTGTTCGCGGTCGCGGCCGCCGGCGGGTTCGAGGACCACTGGACGGCGCTCGCGCTGCTGCTCGTCCCGGCGGCGACGGCCGCGCTCGGCTCCAGGGCGCCGCGCCCGGTGGCCCTGGCGGTGGAGATCACGGGCGCGGCCGTGGGGCTGCTCGCCCTGGGGATCGCCGCGTCCCGGCCGGCGTTCCTGGCGCTCGCCCTGGCGCTCGGCGGGGTGATCGCGGCGGCGACGGCGGTACGGCCGGAGCGGCGGCGGTTCGCCTCGTGGACGGCGGCGGCGCTGTTCCTGCTGGCCACCTGGGTGCGCCTGGCCGTGTGGGACGTGACGACCCCGGAGGCGTACACGCTCCCGGTGACGGTGCCGGCTCTGGTCGTCGGGTTCCTGCGGCGGCGCCGGGACGCGGAGGCCTCGTCCTGGACGGCGTACGGCCCCGGTCTCGCGGCGACGCTGCTGCTGAGCCTGGTGGCGGCGTGGACGGACCCGGAGTGGACGCGCCCGCTGGTCCTGGGGATCGCGGCGCTCGTGGTGACCCTGCTGGGCGCGCGGTTCCGGCTCCAGGCGCTGCTCGTGCTCGGCGGCGCGGTGCTGGCCCTGGACGGGCTGCACGAGCTGGCGCCGTACGTGGTGCAGGCGGTGGGCGCGCTGCCGCGCTGGCTGCCGCCGGCCCTCGCCGGGCTCCTGCTGCTCGGGGTGGGGGCCACGTACGAGCAGCGGCTGCGGGACGCCCGGAGGCTGCGGGAGCGGCTGGCCCGGATGCGGTGAGGAACGACGAAGGCCCGGAGACGGTGTTCCGTCTCCGGGCCTTCGTGCCGGGTGGTGGGCGATACTGGGATCGAACCAGTGACCCCTTCGGTGTGAACGAAGTGCTCTCCCGCTGAGCTAATCGCCCGGGCACACCCAGAACATTACCCCATGTCAGCGGGGCTCCCGAACCACCGCGAGATCACTGATCGATCTTCCACGGCATGACGAAGCCGAACTTCCACAGATAGACGCCGAGCAGGGCGGCGATGATCACCAGGCCGATGGTGGTGAGGATGATGTTCCTGCGGCGGACCTTGGGGTCGAGGGCGCGCTGGGCGGCCTCGGTGACCTTCCGCTTGGTCCAGCGGAGCACGAGCTGCGCCCAGACGAACTCGGTCGCCCAGATCGCCATGCCGCCGAAGATGACCAGCCAGCCGGGGCCGGGGAGCGGCAGCATCACCACGCCGGCGCCGACCACGGCGAGTCCCACGATGAAGACGCCGACCTGCCAGCTCACATGCAGGCCCCGCCGCGACTTGATGAACTCCGGTGCGCGCGATCCCAGTTCGGCCTCCTGGCCGCCCTCGGACTCCTCGGCGCGCTCGTCACTCTCCGCATTCATGCACTCCAACCTACCGGACCGGAGGGCGCCACCGGAATGGCGGTATTACCCAAAGTTACACGCGCCCATACGAGCTACCTGAACGATCACAAAACCGACAGAGGGGTTTACAACGCCACCGGAGGTGGCATGTCGATTTCGCCGACGTGCGAATCCCCGAGCGCACACTGAGCGAAAGGCCCTGGCGCTTATGAACACCACGGTCAGCTGCGAGCTGCACCTGCGCCTCGTTGTGTCGAGCGAGTCCTCACTGCCTGTACCCGCGGGCCTGCGGTATGACACGGCCGATCCCTATGCCGTGCACGCCACCTTCCACACCGGAGCCGAGGAGACGGTCGAGTGGGTCTTCGCCCGCGACCTTCTCGCCGAGGGGCTGCACCGGCCCACCGGCACAGGCGACGTCCGCGTCTGGCCATCCCGTAGTCACGGCCAGGGAGTCGTCTGCATCGCTCTGAGCTCACCCGAGGGAGAAGCCCTGCTCGAGGCCCCGGCGCGGGCCCTGGAGTCGTTCCTCAAGCGGACCGACGCCGCCGTGCCACCGGGCACCGAGCACCGGCACTTCGATCTCGATACGGAGCTCTCCCACATCCTGGCCGACAGCTGAGCCAGGCCGACAACCGCACGGCGCCGTCCGACTCGGGGCGACGGCGCCGCTCGGACAGTCACATAGGCACGACATCCGGCGCTCCCACCGTGCAGCCGGCACGGTGGCGGGCGCCGATGTCCTTTTCCGGGGCGCGCTAAAGTCAGCGCCATTCCGCGGGCGCCCGCCCGCGGCCGGCCAGGGAGCGAATCGTGCTGATCCCCCACGACACCCGGATCGCCCTCGACACCGTCGTCGATCTGATGAACACCGCGCCGCAGGGCGACCGTGCCGACGAGCTCGCGGACATCGCGGGACTGCACGCCTTCGTGCAGGCCCACAAGATCAGCGACGTGGGCGACCTCGGCCCCGACGACCTGCGGGCCGTGCGGGAGGTGCGCGAGAAGTTCGCGGCGGTCTTCTCCGCCCCCGAGGCCCGGATCGCGGCTCCCCTGATCAACCAGCTGGTGGCCGGCGCGGGCACCACCCCGCAGCTCACCGACCACGACGGCTACGACTGGCACGTGCACTACTTCGCGCCGGGCGCCTCGGTGGCGGACCACCTCGCGGCCGACTGCGGCATGGCCCTCGCCTTCATCGTCGTGGGCGGCGAGCAGGAGCGGCTGCGGCGCTGCGAGGCGCCGGACTGCGGCCGGGCCTTCGTCGACCTCTCCCGCAACCGCTCGCGCCGCTACTGCGACAGCCGCACCTGCGGCAACCGACTGCACGTGGCCGCGTACCGGGCGCGGCGCAAGGAAGCGGCCGGCTGACCCTGGACGCGGCGCGGGCGGTCACAGCACGAAGAGATCGTGCAGGGCCGCCGTCAGCAGCAGACAGCCGATCACGGCCAAGAAGATCATCAGCGGCGGCTGGGAGAGCGCGAACAGGCAGCCGCGCGGCTCTTCGGCGGGGGTGGCGGGGGCGTCGGGGGAGGCGGGCAGGGGTTCCCGCGAGGTATCCAGCATCTCGGGGGGATGATGGCGCACGGCGCGCCCGCGAAATCCCGCAACACGCCCCACGGAAGGGGCTGTTCACCCCTTCCCGTGGATCACGGGAACGGGAACCGCCAGAAGCGATCAGATTCCGTGCTTCTTCAGAATCGCCTCGATGTCGCTGAAGTCCTCACCGGACGCCTGTCCGGCCTGCGGCTTCGCCGCGGTCACCCCGCGCGAGGGTGCCGAGGCGGCCGGCGCGACGGCCTTCGGCTCCGCGCCCCCGGTCGTCTCCTTGCGGCCGCCCCGGCGCCGCTCCACCGCCCTGGTGGACAGGAAGAGCAGGAAGGCGAGGCCCAGCACGCCGAATCCGGCCCACGCCACGGGGCTGAACGCCGTGTCCACGATCCATTCGACGGAGCCCGTCATCACCAGGCCGAGCGGCACCAGCGCGTAGGCCGCGATCCGGGCCGCCGACAGGAACCGCTTCCGGTAGGCCGCTATCGCGGCGATGCCCAGGCCCGCCGCGGACACCGCGGAGCAAATGGTCTCGGCGAGCATGCGATCCTCCAGATCCCGGGTGATACGTCCCTTCCATCCTGCACCGGAGGGACCGCCGCGGGCCATGCCCCGGGCCGCGTCTCAGGGAGATCTCCGGGTCACCCCGGCCGGATCTCCTCCCCAGGTCCCGGTGAGGGAGACTGCTGTCATGAGTGACTCCACCACCGCATCCGCCTCCCCCGTCGTCCTCGAGGCGTGGTTCGACCTCCAGTGCCCCGACTGCTTCGCGGCCCTCGACGACGTCCGCGCGCTCCGTGAGCAGTACGGCGACCGGCTCGACGTACAGCTGCGCCACTTCCCGCTGGAGAAGCACAAGCACGCGTACGCCGCCGCGCAGGCCGCCGAGGAGGCGGTCGAGCAGGGCAAGGGCTGGCCGTACGTGGAGGCGCTGCTCGCCAGGACCGCGGAGCTCGGCGACCGGGGCGAGTCGGTCCTCCTCGATGTGGCGAAGGAACTCGGCCTGGACGCCGAGGAGTTCGACACCGCCCTGATCGACGGCCGCCACCTGCTGACCGTCGACGCGGACGAGGCCGAGGGCAAGGCGATCAAGGTCACCGGCACGCCGACGTACGTCATCGACGGCCGGCGTCTGGACGGCGGGAAGAGCCAGGAGGGCCTGCGGGAGCGCATCACGGAGATCGCCGACCGCCTCCTGAACGGCTGACCGCCCGGGCCGCAGAGCACGCGGGCGGTCGGCCGGACCGCCCTGCACACGGGCGGGCGACCGGGCAGCCGGGCTCGCGGGCGGGCGAGCCTGGGAGGCAGGCCGCCCCGGGGCGAGCAGGCAGACTGGGCAGCCAGGCCGCCTGGGACAAGCAAGCAGGCCGCCGGCAGCCGGGCCGCCGGAGGGGGTCGGCAGGCGGGCCGCCGGGGGACGGGCAGCCGAGCCGGCGAGCGGGCGGGCCGACAGCCCGTGAGCAACCGGGCAGGCAGGCGGGCCGCCGGGGCCGGCGAGCGGGCGGGCCGACAGGCCCGTGAGCAGCCGAGCAGGCCGGCCGGCGAGCAGCCTCGGGCGCGGGGGCGGGCCGGACGGCCTGCGGTCCTCGTCGCCCAGGACAGGGGCCGAACAGACAGGCAGGCCGGCGAGCGGCCCGGGCGCCGGGCAGGCGGGCCGGATGGCCGGTGGTCCTTGTCGTCCAGGACGGGCCCGTGAGCCGTCAGCCCGGCGAGCGCCGGGCTGACGACGGGCGCCGGGCTGACGGGCCTGGGCCCTATCGCAGCTCCTTGGCGCTGTTGACGAGCGTCGTGCGGTAGCCGAGCGACTCGTACAGGCGGATCGCCGGGGTGTTGCCGGCGAAGACGTGCAGTCCGAGCCGGGTGTCCCCGGTTTCCCGCGCGACCCGCTCGGCGAGCAGCATGAGCGCCCGGCCGTAGCCGCGGCCGCGGTGGCCCTCGTCGACCTCGATGTCGTACACGAAGGCCGCCCACTCCCCCGGTTCGAGCTCGATGCGGCCGGTCCACAGGAAGCCGGCGGGCACGCCGTCCCGCACGACGACGTGGATCGCGACGCCGGGGGTGGCCAGGCCTTCGGGGAGGTACCTGCGGTGGCTGTCCTCGGCCTTGGTGCGGGCCTGGTCCTCGGGGACGCCCCGGTCGATCCAGCTCTGCGCGAAGCCCTCCTTGGCGCGCGCCTCCCACTCGGCGTACTCGCCGTCGTTCATCGGCCGGACCTCGACGCCCTCCGGCAGGGCCGGCGGTTCGGCGGCCAGTTCCTTGACCATGTTGCGGCTGCGCTCGGCGTAGCCGAGGGAGCGGGCCATGCTCAGCGCCGCCTCGGCGTCGGCGGGCACCGATATCTGCACCTCGACGCAGCCCCAGCCGCGCAGCACCTCCTCGGAGGCGAGCGCGGCGACCGTGCCCCGGCCCCGCCGCCGGTCCGGCTCGTCGACGCGGATCTCCTCGATCACGCCGGAGGCCGCCCCGAAGCGGGGGTCGGTCGCGAGCCGGACGGAGCCGACGCGGCGGCTGTTCACGCACACGTCGTAGGCACGGGAACGGCCGCCGTCGGGCGTCTGCTGAAGCGGCTCGGCCGGCCGCAGGGTGGTGGTCATCAGAGGAGTTCTACCCACCCCGCGGCCGTCCGTCATCCGGATTTACGGGGACTTCTCGGCGACGCCCGGACACGCGCACGCAGGTGTCCGGGCATCGGGGCTCACCCGAGCCGCGGGTCGCGGTCGCCGGCCGCCCGCTCGTCGAAGATCCGCATCGCCTTGGCCGTGACCGGGCCGGGCGCGGCCGTGAACTCCCGCCCGTCGACGCGGTGGACGCCCTGGACGTCGCGGAGGGTCGAGGTCAGGAAGACCTCCTCGGCCGTCTCCAGGACGTCCATCGGCAGATCGGTCTCCTCGGCGCCGGTCCACTCCACGGCGAGGGCGCGGGTGATGCCGGCGAGGCAGCCGGAGGAGACCGGCGGGGTGAGGATCCGGCCGTCGACCACGACGAAGACGTTGGAGCCGGTGCCCTCGCACAGCTGCCCGACGGTGTTGGCGAAGAGCGCCTCGGAGGCCCCCTGCTCGCGGGCCCTGGCGAGGGCGACGACGTTCTCGGCGTACGAGGTGGTCTTGAGTCCGGTCAGGGCGCCGCGCTCGTTGCGCGTCCAGGGCACGGTGATCACCGCGGTGGAGTCGGCGCGGCGGCCGGTCCCGCCGAGGGCGACGACGAGGCTCGCGCCGGAGTCGCCGCGCTCCGAACCGAGCGGGGAGAGCCCGCCGGTGTACGTGATGCGGAGCCGGCCGAGTTCCATCGGGTTGGCTTCGAGCACGGCGGCGACGGCCGCGCGGACCTCGTCGAGGTCCGGGTCGGGCAGGCCGAGGCCGCGGGCCGAGCGGGTGAGGCGCTCCAGGTGGAGCGTGAGAGCAAACGTTTCCCCACGCTCGGTCTTGACCGTCTCGAAGATGCCGTCGCCGACGGTCAGCCCGTGGTCCAGTACGGAGACCCGGGCGGCCTCCTCGTCGTGCAGCCCGCCGTTGACCCACAGTTTCATCGAGAAATGGCCTTTCCACTCGCCTCACGGGCGCCCGACTCGTCGCCGCCCGACGCTATCGCGACCAGCCGGGACGCCTTCAGCTCGGTCTCCTCCCACTCGCGCTCCGGGTCGGACCCCCAGGTGATCCCGGCGCCGGTGCCGAAGCGGAGGACGCCCTGGGGGCGGTCGATCCAGAAGGTGCGTATGCCGACGGCCAGCTCCGCGGTGCCCGCGTCGGCGTCGACCCAGCCGACGCCGCCGCAGTACGGGCCCCGGGGCGCGGTCTCCAGCGCCTCGATGATCCGCAGCGCGCTGGACTTGGGCGCCCCGGTGACGGAGCCGGGCGGGAAGGTCGCGTCGAGCAGCTCGGGCCAGCCGGCGTCCTCGCGCAGGACGCCGGTGACGGTGGAGACGAGGTGGACGAGGCCGGGATGCTCCTCGAGCGCGCAGAGCGCGGGGACGGCGACGGAGCCGGTCTCGCTGACGCGTCCCAGGTCGTTGCGGACCAGGTCGACGATCATCACGTTCTCCGCGTGGTCCTTGGGGAGCAGGTCGGCCGCGGTGCGTCCGGTTCCCTTGATGGGGCCCGAGGAGATCAGGACCCCCTCCCTGCGGAGGTAGAGCTCGGGGGACGCGGTCGCGATCTCCACGCCGTGGGCCGGCAGACGGATCGTTCCGGCGTAGGGGGCGGGGTTGCCCCGGGCGAGCAGCGCGGTGAGGGCGTCCACGTCGGCGGCGGCCGGGTCGGGCAGCGGCGCGGTCAGCACCCGGCAGAGGTTCGCCTGGTAGACCTCGCCGCGCGCGATGTGCTCGCGCACCCGCCGCACGCCCGCGATGTACGCGGCGCGGTCGAGGGAGGACGTCCAGTCACCGGCCGCGGGACCGCGCCAGGCGCCGGGGACGGGCGCGGGGACCGGGTCGGGCCGCACGTCTCCGAAGCGGGCGCAGGTGAGGCGCCCTTCGAAGTCCGCGCAGACGGCCCAGAAGCCGGCGGATTCCAGGGCCTCGGGGTCGTGGGTGACGTCCCGGAGATCGGTCGCGACGAGGCCGCCGAAGCGGGCCAGAGGAGCAAGGTCGTGCACGCATCGAGTCTAGGTCCGCCGACGCCGTGCCACCGGGGGCGCACTTCACGGGGGCTGCGCGCCACCCGGGGAACACGGCGAGTGAACGCCGTGCGAACCCTCCGGGGTGCCCGGCCGGGCACCCCGGTCGCCTCGCAGGTCAGCACGCTGCGGAAACGCGTTTTTGTGCTGGCCCAGGAATCCGCTAGAGTTCAACACGTCGCCGGGACGCGCAAGCGGAACGGAAACGACAAGCGGACGTGGCTCAGTTGGTAGAGCATCACCTTGCCAAGGTGAGGGTCGCGAGTTCGAATCTCGTCGTCCGCTCGATGTGGGGGATCTTCCCGAACCCCCGTATTCACTCCTGGTGGAGTGGCCGAGAGGCGAGGCAACGGCCTGCAAAGCCGTCTACACGGGTTCAAATCCCGTCTCCACCTCCAAGGACGATTAGCTCAGCGGGAGAGCGCTTCCCTGACACGGAAGAGGTCACTGGTTCAATCCCAGTATCGTCCACTGGACCTTCGGGTCCTGGGTCTTCGGATCCCCCGCGCGATTAGCTCAGCGGGAGAGCGCTTCCCTGACACGGAAGAGGTCACTGGTTCAATCCCAGTATCGCGCACTCACATCCCGCACCTTCTGGTGCGTCCCGCGCGATTAGCTCAGCGGGAGAGCGCTTCCCTGACACGGAAGAGGTCACTGGTTCAATCCCAGTATCGCGCACTCACATCCCGCGCCCTCGGGTGCGTCCCGCGCGATTAGCTCAGCGGGAGAGCGCTTCCCTGACACGGAAGAGGTCACTGGTTCAATCCCAGTATCGCGCACCATTCGAAGAAGCCCCCGGCCGCAGCTCGCGGTCGGGGGCTTCTTCGTCTCGCCCGGCAGGCGTGAGCGGCGGCCGGCACCCGTGGGCGCCGACCGGTTCCGCCCGGGAGGGGTCAGGAGGAGAAGAGCATCCGCCCGAAGCCGCGCTGACGGTAGTGACCGCCGCCGTGGTGACCGCCGTGGTGCGGGGCGCCCCAGGCGGGGGCGGCGGGGGCGGGCTGCGCCGGGTAGGCCGGCGGGGCGGGCGGGGCCTGCTGGGCCCACTGGGACTCCAGGCGGGTCAGGGCCTCCAGCTCGCCGAAGTCCAGGAATATGCCCCGGCAGCCGCTGCACTGCTCGATCTGGACGCCGTTGCGGTTGTACGTGTGCATGGCCGCATGACACTTGGGACACTGCATGCTCGGCTCAACTCCCTGACATTGCCGTTCGAATGGTGGCCTCACCTTACGTGGACGCCGGATCAGCCGATACGGTTCGATGTCCCGCGATACGCGCACACGTGTCGACCATCACGGCCTCGACCTCGTCGAGTTCGCGGCGCCCGGCCGTCGCCTTGGCCACGGCCAGCGCGGCCGTCTGCACCGTCAGGGCCCGGGCCGGCACGTCGAGTCGCACCCACGGGTCGGGCCCCACCGCCGGACCTCCCGCCTCCTGGTACGCGCCGAGGAACCGCGACCAGACCTCCGGCGGCAGGATGCCCGCGGCGAACCACGCGGCGGGCCTGGCCAAATCCCATGCCGGGTCGCCCCACCCGACGTCGTCGATGTCGATCAGCCGCCACCGCCCCGGCGTCCGGTCCGCCTCGGACCCGCTGTCGCGGACCAGTTGGCCCAGGTGGAAGTCGCCGTGGCAGAGCGTCGGGGAAGCCTGAGCGGTGCCGTCCTCATCCGCGCCCGGCGCTCCGTCGCGGTCGCGGCCGGGAAGTGTCCGCCACGCGCCGAGGACGGTGGCGGTCGCCGGGTGTCCGGGCGCCGCCCGGACCATCCGGTCCACCGCGAGCGCGACCTTCACCCGGGCCCGCATCTCCGGCAGGCCCGGCGCCGATCCGTCCGGCACCGATCCGTCCGGCGGCGGTGTCCGGTGGAGGGCGGCGAGCAGCCGGGCCGCCTCTTCCCAGGGCGCGGCGTCCGGGTCCGCCGGGTCGACGGGAGACCCGTACGGCCAGACCGTGACGGGGCGGCCGCCGAACCGGTCCGGCACCTCGGGCCCGGGGCCCTGGAGCGGGAGCGGGAGCGGGAGCGGCGGCAGGAAGACGGCGGCGACGGCCGGGTGCCCGGCGAGCGCGAGCCGGGCCCGGTGCGCCTCCGGGTCGGTGTCCGGGGCGTGCGCCTTGACGACGAGGCCCCCGTGCCGCACGACGGTCCCGTCCTCCCGGTCGGCGAGCACCCCGACGACGTCGCCCGGGCACCGGCAGGATCCACCCGCCCCGTGAGCGGCGTCCCGCGCGACGGCGGCGAGCCGGTCGAGCGGGACCCGCGGGCCGGGCAGGGTCGGCGGGGGCGGGTTCGGGGCGACGGAGTCCACGCGGGGAGCGTACGGGGTGGGTCGGGGAGCGTACGGGGTGGGTCGGGGAGCGTGCGGGGTGGGTCGGAGAGCTTACGGGGGGGCGGGAGCGTACGCGGCCCTGCGCCGGGAAAGCGCGAGGGCCGGTCAGCTCCCCAGCTGACCGGCCCCACGCTGCCGTCCGCCGCACCCCCGTCCCCACGGGGTTGATGGCCGGATGTCCCGACCCGGGCCGCTCTCCCGGGTCCGGGGCGCTGTTCAGCGCCCCAGCATCACGCCCACGGACGACGCCTGTGTGACCACTGCGTCCCAGCCGCCGAAGACGACTACGAGCAGGGCCGCGAGAGGGAGGACCATGGCGGTGGCCACCAGGGGGTGGCGCTGGCCCGAAGGCCGGGTGCTCGTCCGCGGTGCCGTGAAGGCCATGGTTCCTCTCCTGTCGTGTGTCGGCGCGGCGGGTGCGTGACCTCGGGGGACGAGTGCTGCACCCGCCGCTTGACTTCAAGATTAGGGAGCGGGGAGCGCCCGGACGTCATGCCCGCGTACCGACTTGCGGGCCTCCCGGAGGATGAGGCCCGCCCGTGCGGCGTACTCCCCTGGGTGGAGACGGGGGCTCCGATCACGGGGTCTTCCCGGAGGGGACGGCGTGGGGGCGTGACTTCTCTCACTTCGCGGGGTGCGGGCCGCGGGCCGCCGCCGGTCGGCCCGGCGGACGGCTCGGCGGACCGTCGCGCCGGTTTCACGACGTTCCGTCAAGTGGGTTTCGGACAAGGGGGGTTGGAAAATGCCGCCGTCCCGTGCGGTGCCGTGGTGCTCCCTTCAGCACTGACAATCGATCCCGGTCGAGGGCGCGGCCTATGAGCGCGTGCGGGCGCCACTACGTAAGCTGTGCCACGTCGAACGGACGAGGGGACGGACATGGCGATGATGCGGCTCCGGCGCGAGGATCCGCGGATCGTCGGGTCGTTCCGGCTCCACCGCAGGCTGGGGGCCGGCGGGATGGGCGTCGTGTACCTGGGGTCCGACCGGCGCGGCCAGCGGGTGGCGCTGAAGGTGATCCGGCCGGATCTGGCCGAGGACCAGGAGTTCCGGTCGCGGTTCGCCCGTGAGGTGTCGGCGGCCCGGCGGATCCGCGGCGGTTGCACGGCCCGGCTCGTCGCCGCCGACCTGGAGGCCGAGCGCCCCTGGTTCGCCACGCAGTACGTGCCCGGCCCCTCGCTGCACGACCGGGTCGCCGAGGAGGGCGGGCTGCGCGCCGCCGACGTCGCCTCGATCGGGGCCGCGCTCTCGGAGGGCCTGGTCGCCGTCCACGAGGCCGGGGTGGTGCACCGGGACCTGAAGCCGTCGAACATCCTGCTCTCCCCCAAGGGCCCCCGCATCATCGACTTCGGCATCGCGTGGGCCACCGGGGCCAGCACCCTGACCCACGTGGGCACGGCGGTGGGCTCGCCCGGCTTCCTCGCCCCCGAGCAGGTGCGCGGCGCGGCGGTCACGCCGGCCACCGACGTGTTCTCGCTCGGTGCCACGCTCGCGTACGCGGCGATGGCGGACTCCCCCTTCGGGCACGGCAGTTCCGAGGTCATGCTGTACCGGGTGGTGCACGAGGAGCCGCAGCTGCACGGGGTGCCGGACGCGCTGGCGCCGCTGATCCGCGCCTGTCTGGCGAAGGACCCCGAGGACCGGCCCAGCACGCTCCAGCTGTCGATGCGGCTCAAGGAGATCGCGGCGCGCGAGGCGCAGGGCCTGCCGGTCTCGCGGCCGCCCGTGCAGCGCGAGCGGACCGAGGAGCGGAGCCCCGCGCGGCCGACGGAACGGTACACGGAGCGTGACACCCACGGGCGGGACACCGAGCGCGGTGCCGAGCGTGACCGGGGTGCGGACCGCGAGCGGACGGCGGGGCGTGGTGCCGGGCCGTCCTCGCGGCCGACGGGCGGGCCGCGGACCGGTGGTTCGCGCCCCCAGCCGCGTACGGGCACCCGGCCCGGCGCCCGCTCGACGTCGACGGGCCGCCGCCCGGCCAACCCGCGGCTGCTGCGCCAGCGGCTCTTCGTCTTCGTGGTCGTGACGCTGGTCGTGGCCCTGGGCATCGCCGCGGCCCAGGCCCTGCAGGGCTAGGTCCGGACCGACGGGGCCCTGACCGACAGGACCGGGACCTACAGGGACCGAGGCCTACAGGGACCGGGGCCTACAGGGACCGGGGCCTACAGGGACCGGACCTACGGGGCCGGAACCTACGGATCCAGGCCCCGTCAGGGGTCGATGAGGCCGGCGACCGCAGGCCTGAAGGTCCGGCCGGTCGGCGGGGCGGGGAGACCCCGCCGGTGTCAGGACTCCGGGCGGCCCGTGGCGACCGCGTAGAAGGCGACCGCCGCCGCCGCGCCCACGTTGAGGGAGTCGACGCCGTGGGCCATGGGGATGCGGACCCATTCGTCGGCGGCGCGCAGGGCCTGGGTGGAGAGGCCGTCGCCCTCGGCGCCCAGCATGAGGGCCACCCGGTCGAGCTTGTGCGGGGCGGCCTCGTCGATGGAGGTCGCCTTCTCCGCCGGGGTGAGGGCGAGGAGCTTGAAGCCCGCCTCCCGTACGGTCTCCAGGCCCCGGGGCCAGGTGTCGAGGCGGGCGTACGGGACGGAGAAGACCGCGCCCATCGAGACCTTCACCGAGCGCCGGTAGAGCGGGTCGGCGCAGTCCGGGGAGAGCAGGACGGCGTCCATGCCGAGGGCCGCGGCGCTGCGGAAGATGGCGCCGATGTTGGTGTGGTCGTTGACCGACTCCATGACGACCACGCGCCGGGCGCCGACGAGCAGTTCGGCGGCGTCCGGGAGCGGCTTGCGCTGCATGGAGGCGAGCGCGCCGCGGTGCACGTGGTAGCCGGTGACGCGTTCCGCGAGGTCGGGCTGGATCGCGTACACCGGCGCGGGGACCTCGTCGATGACGTCCCGCATGACGTCGACCCACTTGGCGGAGAGCAGCATCGACCGCATCTCGTACCCCGCCTGCCTGGCCCGGCGGATGACCTTCTCGCCCTCCGCGATGAACAGGCCCTCGGCCGGCTCGCGTCTGCGGCGGAGTTCGACGTCGGTCAGGCCGGTGTAGTCGCGCAGGCGCGGGTCGTCGGGGTCGTCGATCGTGATGAGTTCGGCCACGAGGTGATACTGCCTTGTCCGGGGTGTGGTGCCAATGTGTACGCGGGGTTCGGTTACCCCTGGTTACGCCGTGCGGGCGCTTCCGCGGTCACTTCACCAGCTTGTCCGGGCCCTCGGTGACGACCTCGCCGATGACGATGACGGCCGGCGGACGGACCTCCTCCGCCTTGACGGTCTCGGCGACCGTCGCGAGCGTGGCGTCGACCCGGCGCTGGGTCGCGGTGGTGCCCTCCTGGACCAGGGCCAGCGGGGTGTCGGGGCTCTTGCCGTGCGCGATCAGCGCCTCGGCGATCTTCCCGATCTTGTCGACGCCCATGAGGATGACGAGGGTGCCGGTGAGCTTCGCGAGGGACGCCCAGTCGACCAGCGAGCGCGGGTCATCGGGAGCGACGTGACCGCTGACCACCGTGAACTCGTGGGCCACACCGCGGTGCGTGACCGGGATGCCGGCCGCGCCGGGCACCGAGATCGAGCTGGAGATGCCCGGGACCACCGTGCAGGAGATGCCCTCGACGGCGAGCGCCTGCGCCTCCTCCATGCCCCGGCCGAAGACGAACGGGTCGCCGCCCTTGAGGCGGACGACCGACTTGCCGGCCTTCGCGTGCTCGATGAGCGCGTTGTTGATGGCCTCCTGGGCCATGAAGCGGCCGTACGGGATCTTCGCCGCGTCGATCACCTCGACGTGCGGCGGCAGTTCGTCGAGGAGGTCGCGGGGGCCGAGCCGGTCGGCGATGACCACGTCCGCCTCGGCGAGCAGCCGGCGGCCGCGCACCGTGATGAGGTCCGGGTCGCCGGGGCCGCCGCCGACCAGCGCGACGAAGGGCGCGCGACTGCGGTGCGCGGGCGCGGCGATCGAACCGTCGCGGAGGCCCTCGACGATCGCGTCGCGCACGGCGGCGGAGCGGCGGGGGTCGTGGCCGGTGAGCACGGCGACGGTGACGCCCGCGTCGCGGCCGGTGGCCGGGGTCCAGGCGGTGGCCGCCTCGGCGTCGTCGGAGCGCACGCACCAGGTGCGGGTCCGCTCGGCCTCGGCGGAGGCGGCGGCGTTCGACTCCGGGTCCGTGGTGGCGACCAGTGCGTACCAGGTGTCGGCGAGGTCGCCGTCCTCGTACCGTCGCTTGGTCCAGCGGATCTCGCCCGCCTCGGCCATCGCCTCGACGGAGGGGGTGGCCGACGGGGAGATCAGCGTGATGTCGGCGCCCGCGGCGATCAGCGCGGGGAGCCGGCGCTGGGCGACCTGCCCGCCGCCGAGGACGACGACGCGGCGGCCGGCGAGGCGCAGTCCGACGGGGTAGGCGGGGTGCTCGGGGTGCGCGGCGGGCTCGGCCATGGGTGAGCGGCTCCTCGGAAGGACGTGTACGGGGCCGCTGCTGCGGTGAAGCGGCTGGTGGGGCGCGTTGTGTGACCCACGATATCCGTGACCCGCGGGCGGCAGGGTGTGACGGATCTCCCGGTGGACGGGGTGACGTGGTCGGCGTTCCGGGACCGCGCCGGGGACCGCGTGATCCACGGGCGCGGGGAGCCGGGCGGCGCCTCCCGCAGGAGGGCGCCGCGGATCACGCCGAGGGGTCCCTGACGCGGTTCCCGCGCGTCCCCCGCTCGCCGGGGCGGGGGGGACGCGTCGGGTGGTGCTACTTCTCGGTGACGCCCGCCGAGTCGAACGTGGCGACCTCGTGCATCGCGCGGGCCGCGCTCTGCACCAGCGGGAGCGCGAGCAGTGCGCCCGTGCCCTCGCCGAGGCGGAGGTCCAGGTCGACCAGCGGGCGCAGGCCCAGCTTGTTGAGGGCCGCCACGTGGCCGGGCTCGGCGCTGCGGTGACCGGCGATGCAGGCCGCGAGCGACTCGGGCGCGATGGCCCGGGCCACGAGCGCCGCCGCGCCGGTGGAGACGCCGTCGAGGATGACCGGGGTGCGCAGCGAGGCGGCGCCCAGGATCAGGCCGACGAGGGCCGCGTGCTCCAGGCCGCCGATCGCCGAGAGGACGCCGATCGGGTCCGCCGGGTCCGGCTTGTGCAGGTCGAGGGCGCGGCGCACCACGTCGACCTTGCGGGCGTGCGTCTCGTCGTTGATGCCGGTGCCGCGGCCGGTGACCTCGGCGGCGTCGACCCCGGTGTACACCGAGATGAGCGCGGCGGACGCGGTGGTGTTCGCGATGCCCATCTCGCCGGTGAGGATCGCCTTGTTGCCGGCCGCGACCAGGTCACGGGCGGTCTCGATGCCGACCTCGATCGCGGCCAGCACCTCCTCGCGGGTCATCGCGAGGCCGGTGGTGAAGTCGCCGGTGCCGGGGCGGACCTTGCGGGGCAGGAGTCCGGGGGTGGCCGGGAGTTCGGAGGCGACGCCGACGTCGATGACGCAGACCTCGGCACCGACCTGGTTCGCGAAGGCGTTGCAGACCGCTCCCCCGCCGAGGAAGTTGGCCACCATCTGGCCGGTGACCTCCTGCGGCCAGGGGGTCACGCCCTGGGCGTGGACGCCGTGGTCGCCGGCGAAGATCGCGACGGCCGCGGGCTCCGGGATCGGCGGCGGGCACATCCGGGAGAGTCCGGAGAGCTGGGCGGAGATGATCTCCAGCATGCCGAGCGCGCCGGCCGGCTTGGTCATCCGCTTCTGCCGCTCCCAGGCCTCGCCGAGCGCCTTGGCGTCCAGCGGGCGGATGTTGGCGACGGTCTCCTGGAGCAGGTCGTGCGGCTCCTCGCCGGGCAGGGCGCGGCGGCCGTAGGTCTCCTCGTGGACGACCCAGGCCAGCGGGCGGCGCTTGGACCAGCCCGCCTGGGCCAGCTCGGGCTCGTCGGGGAACTCGTCGACGTAACCCACGCAGAGGTACGCGACGACTTCGAGGTGCTCGGGAAGGCCGAGGGTGCGGACCATCTCGCGCTCGTCGAAGAAGCTGACCCAGCCGACGCCCAGGCCCTCGGCGCGGGCGGCGAGCCAGAGGTTCTCGACGGCGAGGGCCGAGGAGTACGGGGCCATCTGCGGCTGCGTGTAGCGGCCGAGGGTGTGGCGGCCGCCGCGGGTGGGGTCGGCGGTGACGACGATGTTGACCGGGGTGTCGAGGATGGCCTCGATCTTCAGTTCCTTGAACTGCTTGGCCCGGGCCTTCGGCAGCGACTTGGCGTAGGCCTCGCGCTGCTTCTGGGCCAGCTCGTGCATCGTCTGGCGGGTCTCGGCGGAGCGGATGACCACGAAGTCCCAGGGCTGCGAGTGGCCGACGCTGGGGGCCGTGTGGGCGGCCTCCAGGACGCGGAGCAGCACCTCGTGCGGGATCGGGTCGGAGCGGAAGCCGTTGCGGATGTCGCGGCGCTCGCGCATCACGCGCAGCACGGCCTCGCGCTCGGCGTCGTCGTACCCCGGGGCGGGGGCGCTCGGCGCGTCCTGCGCGGCGGGGTCGGCGTCCTCGTCGGCGACGGCCTCGGCCTCCGGGCCGACGACGGCCTCGGTGTCGGCTTCGGCGTCCGCGGGGGCTTCCACCGGGGCCTGCTCGGCCTCGGCGGCCACGACCTCGGCCGGCTCGGCGGCCTCGGGCTCGGTGACCACGGCCTCGGGCCGTTCGGTGTCCTCGGCCGGCGCGACCTCGTCGACGGCCGCGGCGGGCTCCTCGGCGACCACGGCGACGGCCTGCGGCTCCGGGGCCTGCTCGGGCAGCGTCTCCGGGGTCTCCTCGGCGACCACGGGGATCTCCTCGGCGACCGCCTCCACGGGGGTCTCCTCGGGAGCCTGCTCCGCCGGGGCCTCCGGCGTGGCGACCGCCTCGGCGACGGGCTCGCCGACGACCTCGGGCGTCTCCGCCGGTACGGCGACGGGCTCGGCCTGTGCCACCGGCTCCGGGGCCGGCTCGGACTCGGGCGCGGGGGTGGCGGCCTCGGGTTCGACGGCGTCGGCCGGCGCGGGCACGGGTGCCTCGGCGGCGGGCTCGCCCTCGCGCGGCGCGGGCACGGCGGTCGGGGCGTCGGCGACCGCAGGGGCCTCGACCGGCGTCTCGGCGACCGCTTCGGCGACGGGCTCCGCGACGGATTCCGCCAGTGCTTCCGCGACGGCTTCGGCAGCGGGCTCCGCCACGGCGGGCGCGGGCACGGGGGCCTCGGCCTCGGCCGGTTCGGCGACCGGGGACGGCTCCTGCGTCTCGGCGGCCGGCTCCGCGACCGCGTCGGCGGCCGGGGTCGGGGCCAGGTGCGGGGCGGTCGGGACCGTGCCCTCGACCTGGACGAACTGGCCGTTCGGCGGGACGACCGTTTCTGCGGGGAAGGCGGCCGGGGGCGCCGGGGCCTCCTGCGGCTGCGCGGCCCACGGCTCGGCGCCCTGCGGGGCGACCTGCTGGTCCTGCGGGATGTCGAAGTACTCGGGGCCGGTCGTCGGCGGTCCCGGGGTCCGTACGGGGACGGGCGCGGGCTCGGTGGCCACGACCGGAACCGGCTGCGGGGCCGGGGCGGGCGCGGCGGCCGGGCCGCGGTCGGCCAGCGAGAGCACGACGCCGCCGGTGGCGTCGGGCACGGGCGGGCCCATGTGCAGCGGGCGGCGGGCCGGCGGCGGGACCTGGGCCTGGCCGGGCGGCGGCACGCGGACGCCGCCGAGGTCGACGGAGCCGGAGTCGCGGCCCGCGGCCTCGTGGGCGCCGGTGTCGAGGATGCCGGGTTCGTAGCCGTGGTCGGTGACCACCGGCTCGTACGAGGCCACGGGGACGCCGTGCGCCGGGGTGCCTGCGGGGTGGCCGAGCGGGATTCCCTGCGCCGGGGTCTGGCCCTGCGGGGCCGTCAGCACGTCGGCGAGGGCGATCGAGTCGGGGAGCGGACCGGTGAGCGGGTCCGGCAGCGGGCCGGTGAGCGGGTCGCCCATCGGGGGCGCCGGGTGCGCGGCGGCCGGCTGGGGCACGCCCTGGTGCGGCGCAGCCTGGTTCGGGACCACGGGTGCCGCCTGCGGGGCCGGCACGGCGACCGGCGGCGCGGGCGCGACGCCCGGCGGGTGCTCGCTCCAGGCGCCCTGCGCGCCCGGCATGAGAAGCAGGTCGTCGTCCTCGGCGGTGTGCTCGGAGGGGTCCAGGAAGGTGTACGCGCCCGGTGCGGGGATGCCCGGCTGCTCGACCATGCCTGCGTTCTCCGGCAGTCCCTCGCCCGGGACCTGGCCGGTGTCCGTCATGCGTACCCCTCGCCCATCGCTTGTGCTCCTTCAGACCTGCGCCCGTCGTCGAGAACAACGAGCGCGCGCGCCGCGCGGCACGAAGGACACGCGGACACCCACTCATTGTCGCGGTCCTGTGCCATCGTGGCAGGGAGATCCGCCACGGTGCGCTGTGGACTGCGCCACGTCGCGCGGTCCCCCCGTGTCCCGCACCACATCAGCGGCACAAAGCAGCCACCAATTCGGGACATTGAGGCACAGAGCGCCGAACGTCCGGGTGCGGTACAACAATCGGCCAGCCTACCCTGCCCCGGTGGGGCGGCCGGGTCACGGGTGGAGAACCCTCCGGTAGCTAGGACGTGGCCGATCTGCGGCCTGCCAGCAGGAAGACGACCGAGCGCTCGCGTTCGGACCAGTCGGACGGGTCGAGGCCCACGGTCTGGAGCAGGACGCTCTCGACGGCGTAGCCGCCGTCGGCGAGGGCCGCTCCGACGGCCTCGGCCTCATCGCGGGTGGAGGCGTGGGTGACGATCCTTTCCGGACGCCGGTCGGCGCATGCCCTGACGACGGGGACGCCGCCGCCCGCGACCCGTACGACGTCGGGTTCGGGAAGGCGTTCGAGGACGTGCGGGGCGCGGCCCTGGACGGTCTGCAGGGGGACGCCGTGGCGGCGGGCGGCGGCCTCGGTGCGGGCGCAGGCGGCCGGGTCGGCGTCGACGGCGATGACGGCCGCGCCGAAGCGGGCGGCCTCGACGGCGAAGGCTCCGCCCGCGCAGCCGACGTCCCAGACGAGGTCACCGGTGCGGGGGCCGAGGCGGGCCAGCTGGGCGACGCGCAGCGCGGGGTCCTCCCCCGCGGTGGTGCGCGCCCCGCCCGGCGCGTCGGCGCCGGGTCCGGTCACGAGGCCGGGGCCGGTGCCGTACCCCTGGGGGGCGTACTCCTCCGTGGGCAGACCCCAGCCCCGTACGGGCCGGACGGCCGGGTCCTGGCCGGTCAGCCAGGCGGCGCCGGGGGCGACGGCGCCGGTGCTGCCGCCGCCGATGACGAGGACGACGTTCGGGTCGCGCCAGACGTGGTCGGCGGCCTTGTCGGAGGTGAGGACGGAGACCTGTTCGCGGTCGGTACCGAGCTCCTCGCAGACGACGAAGGTCCGGTGGACCCCGTCGAGGAGCAGGGCGAGTTCGGCCGGTCCGGCGCCGGGCGAGGTGAGGACGGCGACCTTGGGGTGGGCGCGGCAGACGTTGACGGCGCGCCGGAGGGTGCGCTGGTGGGCGACGACGACGCGGGCGTCCTCCCAGGGCATGCCGGCCCGGGCGAAGGCTGCGGCGACGGCGGAGACGGCGGGCACGACCTCGATCTCCAGGCCGTACTCGGGGGCGCGCAGGGTGCGGACCACGCCGAAGAAGCCGGGGTCGCCGTCGGCGAGGACGACCGCGGTGCCGCGGTGGCCGGCGATGCGGCGGGCGGCGAGGTCGAGGCTGCCGAGGCGGATGCGTTCGGCGTCGCGGGGGATCTCGGGCAGCGCCAGGTGGTGGGCGGCGCCGGCCACGAGGGTGGCGGCGGAGAGTGCGGACCGGGCCGCCGTGGTGAGGGGCGAGCCGTCCCAGCCGATCACCGTGACGCGGTCGGCCATCGTCGTCGGTCTCCTGTGGTGTTGTCGCAGGTCGGGGGCGTGCCGAGCGTACCCCGGGATGGTCCCGGGGGCTCAGCTCCAGTCGGTGTACGAGGAGTACCCGGCCTCGGCCATCTGGTCGGCGACGCCGTCGAGGTCCTCGGGGAGGAGGCCCCAGACGATGAAGTCGGTGCGCAGGTCGGTCCAGTTGCCGTCCTCGGTGCGGGTGCGCGCTATGCAGGCGTTGCGCAGGACGCCTTCGCTGATGCAGCCGATCTTCTGGGCGACCTGCTGGGAGGCGGTGTTGTCGGCCGCGGTGCGCAGCTCGATCCGTTCGAACCCCTGGTCGCCGAAGAGCCACTGGGCGGTGGCGAGCGCGGCTTCGGAGGCGTATCCCTCACCGCGGGCCCAGGGGGCGATGATGTAGGACATCTCGGTGGAGCGGACGCGCCAGTTCGTGCTGCCGAGCTGGACGATGCCCACCAGGCGCTGGGTCAGGAACTCGGTGACGGCGAGGTCGAGGCCCCGGCCGGCGGTGCGTTCGGTGGGGGCGTACTCGGTGATCCAGCGGCGTGCGGCGGCCTCGGTGTAGGGCTGCGGCACGGCCGTCCAGGCGGCGACCATCTCGTCGTTCATCATCTCGGCGAGGGCGGGGGCGTCCGCCTCTTCGAGCGCGCGCAGCACCAACCGGTCCGTGTTGATGGAGATGTCCGGAAAGGTGGTAGTCATGCGCAGCTCCATGCCGTGGACCGTCCGAATCGAGCGTGAACGCACAGCATGCAGCATGCGACCGTCGGTGCGCATGGCCGGGTGGGGTGTGGCGAAGGCCCCGCGCACCGGACGGGATGCGGGGGGCCTTCTGCACAAGGACTGTACGGGGGAACCGGTCTGACGGTCCCTCGGGCGCCGGAGGTCGGGGCGGACCTTACTGGGCGGCACCGAAGGCCGGGATGACCGAGCCCTTGTAGGTGTCCTCGATGTACTTCTTCACCTCGGGCGAGTTGAGGAGCTCGGCGAGCTTCTGCACGCGGGCGTCCTTCTCGTTGCCCTCCTTGACGGCGAGGAAGTTGGCGTACGGGTTGCCGTCCGCCTTCTCCAGGACGAGGGCGTCCTTCGCCGGCTGGAGCTTGGCCTCGATGGCGTAGTTGCCGTTGATGACGGCGGCGTCGACCTCGTTCAGGGCGCGGGGCACGGTGGCGGCCTCCAGCTCCTTGAACTCCAGGCCCTTCTTGTCGGTGATGTCGGAGATCTTGGCGTTGGTGCCGACGCCCGGCTTGATGGTGATCAGGCCGTTCTCGGCGAGCAGCTGGAGCGCGCGGCCGCCGTTGGTGGTGTCGTTCGGGACGGCGATGGTCTGGCCGGCCTTGATGTCCTTCACCGACTTGAGGTTCTTGGAGTAGAGGCCCAGCGGCTCCAGGTGGACGTTGACCACCGGGACGATGTGGGTGTTGTTCTTCTTGTTGAAGTCGTCGAGGTACGGCTTGTGCTGGAAGAAGTTGGCGTCGACCTGGCCGGACTCGGTGGCGGTGTTCGGCAGGACGTAGTCCGTGAACTCCCTCACCTCCAGCTTCAGGCCGGCCTTCTCGGCCAGGTTGTCCTTGACGTACTCGAGGATGTCGGCGTGGGGCGTCGGGGACGCGGCGACGACGAGCGCCTTGGAGGTGTCACCGGAGCCGGCCGCGTCCTTGGCGGAGGACGGGTCCGACGAGGTGCCGCAGGCGGTGAGGCCGAGGGCGAGGGCGGCGGTGGCGGCGATACCGGCGGTGAGCTTGATGTTCTTACGCACGAAGAGTGCCTCTTTCCGGTGGTGCGGTGGACGCCTGGACAACAAGTCCGGGCTGTTTCTTCGAAGGACGAAGTCTGGGTGGCCGGGGGGGGCGTTACGCGGTGCGGCCCCGGCGGGCGAGGAGTCGGACGACCCCGTCGCCGATGAGCTGGACGACGGTCACGATCAGGACCAGGACGACGACGGTGACCAGCATGAAGGTGGTGTCGAAGCGCTGGTATCCGTAGGTGACGGCCTTGGAGCCGAGGCCTTCGCCGCCGACCGCGCCGGCCATCGCCGAGTAGCCGATGAGCACGATCACGGTGGTGGTGATGCCCGAGACCAGCGAGGGCAGGGCCTGCGGGAGCAGCACCTTGCGGACGATGGTGGGGATGCCGCCGCCCATGGCCTGGACGGCCTCGACGAGTCCGTGGTCGACCTCGCGGACGGAGGTCTCGACGAGCCGCGCGAAGAAGGGGATGGCTCCGATGGCGAGCGGCACGATCATCGCGGTCGGACCGATGAAGGTGCCGACGACGAAGGTGGTGAAGGGGATCAGGGCGATCAGCAGGATGATGAAGGGCAGCGAACGCCCGACGTTCACGATCGCACCGATGATCTTGTTCACCGGCCGGTTCTGCAGCAGTCCGCCCTTGTCCGTGAGCAGGAGGAGGATGCCGAGCGGCAGGCCGCCGAGCACGGTGACGACGGTGGCCCACAGGACCATGTAGAGCGTGTCGACGGTGCCCTGCTCCAGCAGCGGCTGCATCTCGGACCAGGTCACTTGGCACCTTCCTTGACGAGTGCGGGCGCGTCGGCGATGTCCTGCGCGTCCTCGACGATCTCCACCTGGAGGCCCTGCTCGCGCAGGAAGCCGACCGGGACGACGTTGTCCTCGTACCGCCCGGGCAGCTCGATGCGCATCCGGCCGATCTGCTTTCCGCCGACGGTGTCCATCGCGGCCCCGAGGATCGAGATGTCGATGTTGTACGTGCGGGAGAGCTGGGAGATGACCGGCTGGGTCGCGGCCTCGCCGTGGAAGGTGACGTCGACGACGGTGCGCTCGGGGCCGGTGGCGGCGCCGGAGACCGGGAAGAGCTCGGCGGCCAACTGGGAGCCGGGGGTGGCGAGCAGTTCGCCGACGGTGCCGGACTCCACGATCCGGCCGTGCTGCATGAGCGCGGCGGAGTCGCAGATCGTCTTGACGACGTCCATCTCGTGCGTGATGAGCAGGACGGTGAGGCCGAGCTGCCGGTTGAGGTCGCGCAGGAGCTGGAGGATGGAGCGGGTGGTCTCCGGGTCGAGGGCGCTCGTGGCCTCGTCGGAGAGGAGGACCTTGGGCTCGCCGGCGAGGGCGCGGGCGATGCCGACGCGCTGCTTCTGGCCGCCGGAGAGCTGGCCCGGGTAGGACTTGGCCTTGTCGGCGAGGCCGACGAGGTCGAGGAGTTCGAGGGCACGGCGGGAGCGTTCGGCGCCGGGGACGCCGAGGATCTCCAGGGGGAGCTCGATGTTGTCCTTGACCGTGCGGGAGGACAGCAGGTTGAAGTGCTGGAAGACCATGCCGATGCTGCTGCGCGCCCGGCGCAGGTCCTTGCCGGCGCGGCGGCCCTTGCCGGCGCGGCGGCCCTTGCCGGCGAGGGCGGTGAGGTCGACGCCGTCGACGGTCACGGTGCCGGAGGTGGGGCGCTCCAGGAGGTTCACGCAGCGGATGAGCGAGGACTTGCCGGCGCCGCTCTGGCCGATCACGCCGAACACCTCGCCCTCGCGGACGTGGAGGTCGACACCGTCGAGAGCGGTGACCTGGCGGCCGCGCGACTCGTAGACCTTGGTCAGGCCCGAAGTGGTGATCACAGGGGTTTCCGTCACTGTCGAGTGCGCGGCGCGGGGTCCGCCGGGCACGGGGCATTCATGATTCGGACAGTCAGGCGCACGGAGGCCGGCCCGGCGGGTGGCCGGGAGGCGGCGGGGGTGCGCTGGGGCGGGCACGGTCCACCGCCGGAAGGCGGGAGGATCGGCACGGCCGTCGGGTCTCGCTTCGGGGCGCGAAACTCAGGCGGGGGCCCTCAGAAGGCGCACATTCGACACATACAACGAGCACCGGGCGTCGTGGTCGCCTCGGTCGCAAGGGTGCGGCTGCTCGTCGTGGTCATGTCTGCAAGTAAAACATGCGCAGCTGCGAAGACCAGGGGCGTGTCCGAATAGCGGACATCACTGAGACGTCATGCGGACACCCGGGGCGGCGGTGTCCGTCCGCCGTTCCCTTGTGCGGCCTGCGGGGACGGCCCGGCCGGCCGGTGCCGGAAACGGCGGCACGGGGACCGGCTCGGGGCGCCGGTTGTGGCCAAGGCCACGCCCGGGCGCGCACGGCGGGGAGGGGCGAGCGCATCGGCCCATTCGGGCCGTAATACCCTCGGGCGCATGCTTGACGCCCTGACGGTCGCGGTCTCCGTGGCCGCGCTCGCCCTCGCCGCCTGGTGCGGCTTCGACGCCTTCCGGGACCAGTCGACCAAGGACTGGCACTTCATCGGCATGGCCGTGGTGACGTTCCTCGTCCTGGTCCAGCTGGTCGTCGGCATCGTGCAGCTGGTGCGCGGCGAGAAGGCCGAGGAGGGGACGACGATCTTCGTCGCCTATCTGCTCGGCGCGCTGTGCGCGGTGCCGATCGCCGGCTTCATGTCGCTCGCGGAGCGCAGCCGGTGGGGTTCGGCGACGGTGGCGGCCGGCGCGGTCGTCCTGGCCGTGCTCGAAGTGCGTCTCTACGACATCTGGACGGTGGGCTGACCATGACCGCGACACAGGAGAAGGCGGCGCAGGGCGCGAGGAACCGCCTGGTCTCGGGCCCGGGCATCCTGCTCGTCTGGCTGTACGGCGTGATGTCGGTCGGCGCGGTCTCCCGCTCGATCTACCAGATCGCGACCGAGTTCGACCGCGCGCCGCTGGCGTACGGCCTCTCGGCGGTGGCGGCCGTGGTGTACGCCTTCATCACCTACACGCTGGTGCGCGGCGGGGAGACGGCCCGCAGGGCGGCGCTGGTGTGCTGCGCCGCCGAGCTCACGGGCGTGCTGGTCGTGGGGACGTGGACGCTGGTCGAGCCGTCCGCCTTCCCGGACGCGACGGTCTGGTCGGACTACGGCTACGGCTACCTCTTCATCCCGGTGCTGCTGCCGCTGACCGGCATCTGGTGGCTGCGCAGGTCGCGCACGCCGGCGGCCGCCTGAGTCAGGCGGCCTTCTCCAGGGTCACCAGGGTGATCCTGGGGCCGATCTCGCGGGTGGCGACCTGCTCGTACCCCTTGCTGCGGTAGAGCCGCAGGTTGCCCTCGCTGCGGTGGCCGGTGAAGAGCTGGAAGCGCTTGGCCGGCGGTTCGGGGAGCTGCTCGGCGCCGGAGGCGAAGTGGCGCTCGATGCCGTCGAGGAGCCGGCCGCCGAGGCCGTGCCGCTGCATGCGCGGGTGGACGATCAGCTTGGCGATCCGCACCGTGCCGTCCTCGTCGAGGCGGGCCCGCACGGACGCGACGATCTCGTCGCCGAGCCGGGCCACCAGGCCGTACCCCTCGTGGAGTTCGGCGCGCAGGGCGTCGAGCGACTGGGTGAGCGGTTCGATGGACCAGTCCCCGTAGAGCTCCGCCTCGCTCTGGTAGCAGAGGTACTGCAGCTTCAGGATGTGCTCCGCGTCCTGCACGTCCGCTGCTGAGATGGTCACACTCAGGCCCATGTGTGCACGCCTCCCGCTCATCTGTCGATCATCGGTTTACCGCACCCTTCCCCGTCGACCGGGGGCGGGAACCTCTGCAGCCAGCATTCTGCGCAGGCATCCCAGGCAACGGGAACGCATCGGCCCCAGACTGCCCTGTGAGATACCCAACTCTCCTGCGATTTCCCGGTAGGTGTGGTCCTGCGGGTCGAGCATCGCGGTGAGCACCCGCGGGCAGCGGCCGGGCGTCCGCGTCACGGCGGCCCGCAGGGTGCGGCGGCCTTCGGCGGCCATCAGGGAGTGCTCCGGGGAGCCGTGGGGCTCGGCGCCGCCCGGCTCGTGGGCGGGCTCGTCCCGGTAGGGGCGCTCCCGGTCGGTGGTCCTGCGGGCGCGGCGGGCTTCCGCGCGGACGGCCCTGCGCAGCCATTCGGCGGGCCGCTCGGGGGCCGCTCCGGTCTCCTGGAGTTGCTCCAGGAGCCGCAGCCAGACGGCTTGTTCCAGGTCGCCCGGCTCGACGCCGGCGGCCGGCGCCTCGGCGTCCGACTCCGCGGCGAGCAGCGGGGCGAGGGCGGCCAGGAGGCCGGGCGCCGTGTCGGACGCGGGCGCGGGCGCCGGGGCGGTGGGGAGCGCGGGCGTGGTGGGGGAGGTCATGACCGGCACGATGCCGGGGCGCCCGGCGGCGGTTGCGGCACGGGGCGTAAACCACCCGGGAGGGGGTCGTGCGGGAACGGTGACCACCCGCACGGCCCCATACGGCCTCCCTACGGGAGCCGTACGGCCTCCGTACGGCTCCCGTGCGGGTCAGTCGCGGGCGGTGAGGTCCGCGGCGGCGAGCAGGGCGGTGTCCGCGTTGTCGGAGAAGATCCCGTCGATGCCCGTCTCCAGGTACCGCTTGAGGGCTCCGAAGGCGTCGCCGTAGGCGTTCGGGTCCGTGCCGCGGCGGAAGTCGGCGGGCAGGAAGGCGTTCTCGTTGCGGTGCGTGTACGGGTGGAGGACCAGGCCCTCGGCGTGCGCGTCGCGGACCAGGGTGGTCGGGGTGCCGAGCCGGCCGCTCGCGTCCTTGGGGATGACCAGGTCGAGCGTGGGGCCGATGCCCTGCGCGTACGAGGCGATCCAGCTCAGGCCGGCGGGCGTGACCAGGTCGGCGACGGTACGCGGGTCCCCGGCCTGGACGAAGTCCCAGGGGCGGGTGGCGGCGCCGGAGAGCAGGACCACGCGCGGGGAGTCCACCAGCTTCGCGAGGCGCTGGATGCTGCTGGGCTCGAAGGACTGGAGGAAGACCGGGGAGTTCGCGCGGTGGCGTCCGTACCGGCGCAGGAGCCTGGCGAGCCGCTCCTCGAGGCCGAGGCCCAGGCCGCGGAAGTAGGTGGGGTGCTTGGTCTCGACGTGGAGCCAGATCTCGCGGCCCCGGCGGCGGCCCTCGTCCTCGGCCCAGCGCAGCACCTCCTCGAAGGTGGGGACCGTCCAGCGGCCGTCGTAGAGGGTGTTCTCCTGGCGGGTGCCGGGGATGCGCTCCTTGGCCCGCAGGGTCTTGAGCTCGGCGAGCGTGAAGTCCTCGGTGAACCAGCCGGTGAGGGAGGTTCCGTCGACCGTCTTGGTGGTCTTCCGGGACGCGAACTCGGGGTGGTCGGCGACGTCGGTGGTGCCGGTGATGTCGTTCTCGTGGCGGCAGACGAGGTGGCCGTCCCTGGTGGGGACGAGGTCCTGCTCGATGACGTGGGCACCGAGGTCGAGGGCGTGCCGGTAGGAGCCGAGGGTGTGCTCGGGGCGGTAGCCGCTGGCGCCGCGGTGGGCGATGACGGTGGGGACGGGGAGGGAGCGGTAGCCGTGGCCCCTGCCGCCGCGGTCCTCACCGCCCCGGGCCTCGTCGGCGTGGGCGGTGCCCGCGGGGAGGACCGTCGTGGCCCCCAGTACCGCCGCCGCTCCGGCCGCGCCGAGGACGGTCCGCCGCGCCGGGCTCGGGTGCGCACCCTGTGTCATGAAGGCTCCTCCTGTGTGATGTCCCGTACCTGTCATCGGGGGGTTCCGACGCTAGGCAAGAACGCCCTACGGGTGGCAGACCTCCGCCGAACATGGCGGAAACACACGTCAACACTGCGTATCCACTCCGTGAACCCGATGTGCGAGCGGCGGTGACCCGCGAGTATCGTCGCCAGCTGCACCGTCAGCCCGACTGGCTCGCACGCCGACCCGCTCGACCGAACCGCGTCACACCGGAGGAACCGTTGTCCCGTCTCGCGATCATCAAGGCAGTGCTCGGGCCGGTCATGCGCCTGATGTTCCGCCCCCGTGTCGAGGGCGCCGAGAACATCCCGGGCACCGGTCCGGTCATTCTCGCGGGCAACCACCTGACCTTCATCGACTCGATGATCATGCCGATCTGCCTGGACCGCCCGGTCTACTTCATCGGCAAGGACGAGTACGTGACGGGCAAGGGCGTCAAGGGCCGGGCCATGGCCTGGTTCTTCACCAGCGTCGGCATGATCCCGGTGGACCGGGACGGCGGCCGGGGCGGCGTGGCGGCCCTGATGACCGGCCGCCGGGTCCTCGAGGAGGGCAGGATCTTCTCGATCTACCCGGAGGGCACCCGCTCCCCCGACGGCCGGCTGTACCGGGGCCGTACGGGCATCGCGCGGCTCACCCTGATGACCGGCGCGCCCGTGATCCCCTTCGCGATGATCGGCACCGACAAGATCCAGCCGAGCGGGGCGGGGCTCCCCCGCCCGGGCCGTGTGACGGTCCGCTTCGGCGAGCCGATGGAGTTCTCCCGGTACGACGGGATGGACCGTGACCGCTACGTGCTGCGGGCGGTGACGGACTCGGTGATGGCCGAGGTGATGCGGCTCTCCGGGCAGGAGTACGTGGACATGTACGCCACGAAGGCGAAGGCCGCGTAACCCCCGTACCCACGCGAAGGTGCCCCGCACGGCCGACTGCCGTG
>NZ_JBHJQI010000101.1:0-30700 GCF_042262805.1 Streptomyces sp. NPDC056361 | reverse complement strand
GGGATTCCCCGGGCCCGGCGGGCCGCCGCTTGCCGCCGGCCGGATCAGCCGACGAACTCCCGGTCCCCGTACCGCACTTCTGCCTGCTCCCAGTCCGCGCCGAGTTCGTCCGCGAAGGCACGGGCGAGCGGCAGGTCCGCGACCGGGGCGACGAGGACCAGCCGGCCGTCGAGGGTGACCGATCCGCCGCCGAGCCGTTCACGGGCCTCCGGGTCGGCGACGAGCGCCTCACGCAGGGCGCTCGCGGAGACGCCGGGGACCTCGATCTCCACGGCATCCGTCTCGGGCGACGTCCGGGGCAGGCAGCGGAAGGTGAGCACGGCCTCCTGCTCGTAGCGCTTGGCGATGACTCCGGCGATGTGGTGCAGCCCGTCGCGGCCCGCCCCGTTCACGTCGAACTCGCGCGAGCGCTCGTACGTGGCCTGCTGCAGTTCGCCGGACCAGAAGACCCCGTCCAGGAGCTCCGAGGAGCCGGGTCGCGCTCCGTGGGCCCGGATGATCGCGCGCACCTCGCGGCCGAATCGCACCAGGCGGGTGTCGAGTCGGGGGTCGTCGGGGTCCGTGATGATCGCGGTGTTGTCGGTGGCGAAGATCTCCGCCGCCGGGCAGTCCCGCGCGTCGGAGTGCGCGTACGTGCTCTGCGCGCCCGCGACCGACAGCATCAGGGCGGCCACGGTGGTGCTCAGGAGGCGGAGGCGCCGCCGGGCGATGACATGGTTCATGGCGTGATCAACGAGGCCGGGCGGCGACCGTTGCGCCGACGGTTCCCCGGATCGTTCAGGGGTGGAGGTGGGCGAGTCCGTGGACGAGGAGCCCGAGCCCGAACGCGAACTCCTCCTCCACGGGGACCGAGGTGAGGGTGCCGGCCGCCCGGTGGAGCGCGGGGTACGCGGCCGGATCGAGCTCGCGGTAGAAGGCGGCGAGCCGGGGGCCGTCGTCGGGGGCGGCGGCGGGGCCGTACTGCTGGGCGGTGAAGCCGATGACGTAGTGCGTGACGGCGGTGAAGGCCCGGGCGGCGAGGTCCGCCGGGAGGCCGAGGGCGAGGAGGGCGGCCAGGACCCGTTCGCGCTGGGCGAGTCCGTGGGGGCCGACGGGCACCTGTGCCATGAGCGGCGGCAGGACGTGGGGGTGGCGGCGCAGGGTGTCGTGGAAGCGGTGGGCCGTGACCGTGAGGGCCTCCCGCCAGTCGGCGCGCTCGGCGAGGTCGTCGAGGACGGTCTCGCCGAGGACGCGGTCGACGACGTACGCGAGGATCTCGTCCTTGCCCTCGAAGTGCCGGTAGAGGGTGGCCGTACCGGAGCCGAGGGCCTCGGCGAGCAGGCGCAGCGAGAACGCCTGGGTGCCGTGCTCGTCGACGAGGCGCAGGGCGACGCCGACGATGTGCGCGGTGTCGAGCGCGGGCCGGCCGCGCCGGCGCTCCGGCGCGGGAGCGGGCGCGGGGCGCGCGGCCCACCACGCGGGGCTGCCGGGGGGTGGTGGGGTGGCGGCCATGGGTGGAGGCTCTCTCTCGCGGTGCGGACACGCCCTAGCGGCGGCCCTCGGTGGTGCGCTGGACACCGTACCCGCCGGTGGCGCGCGGCCCGAAGGCGGTGGGGAGCCGCACGTCGCCGGCGTCGTCCACGGGGGCGACGGCGCCGAGGTGGCCGTCCGGGCGGACGATCAGGACGGTGTCCCCGGTGATGCCGTACGGGGTGAGCAGGGCCGCTTCTTCCGGTGTTCGGGGGGCGGTTCGGGCGAGGAGGGCGTGGCGGCGCAGCGGGGCGCCGGCGGTCGGCCACGGGAGGCGGTCCAGGGCGGCGGCGGCGCGGGCGCCGAAGGCGAGGGCGGTGAAGTGCGGGCCGCGGTACAGGTCGAAGAGGGTGCGCGCGGTGGGTGTGGGGTGGGGCAGCGGGGCGTCGGGGGCGCGGTCGCCGGGGCGGAGGGTCGTGGTGCGGGGTGCGTCGGCGGGGGCGAGCGGGCCGCCGAAGTAGGAGATGCCGAGCTGGTGTTCGTCCTGGCCCCGGGTGAGCCTGCCCGGACGGGGGCTGCGGAGGCCTTCGTACAGTTCGGTGGAGCGGCCGAGGACCTGGGCGGCGACGGGGCGGCGCTCGGCCTCGTAGCTGTCGAGGAGCGCGTCGTCGGCGCCGGCGAGCACCTGCTGGAGTTTCCACCCGAGGTTGTGGGCGTCCTGGACGCCGGTGTTGAGGCCCTGCGCGCCGGCGGGGGTGTGGACGTGGGCGGCGTCGCCGCACAGCAGGAGGCGGCGCTCGCGGTAGCGCGCGGCGAGGCGGATGTTGGGCCGGAAGACCGAGGACCAGCTGATGTCGCGCAGGGTGAGGGAGCCGCCGACGCGGCGGCGGAAGAGGGCGGCGAGGGCGCTGTCGGTGAGGTCCCGGGCGTCGGCGGCCTCGCCCGGTCGGGTCCTGATCATGATCTGGAAGCGGTCGCCGCCGGGCAGCGGGCAGGCCGCGACGCTGCGCCCCCGGGCGCGGGGCCAGACGTGCCAGTGGTCGCGGGTGAGGCCGTCGACGGCGCCGTCGACGAGGATCATCCGGTCGGCCTCGTCGGTGGTGCCCTCGAACGCGATGCCCGCCGCCTTCCGTACGGCGCTGGCGCCGCCGTCGGCGCCGACGACGTACCGGGCGGTGACCGATCGGCCGTCGGCCAGGCGTACCGCGCAGGAGTCGTCGTCCTGGGTGATCCCGACGGCCCGGGCGCCGAACTCGACGCGCACGCCGAGCCGTTCGACGGCTTCGCGGAGCAGGTCGGCGGTGGCGTACTGCGGGAGGAGGAGGACGTCCGGGTACGGGGTGCCCGCGCCTTCCGGAGCGGTGGCGTGCATCCGCCAGGTCGTGGTGAAGGGGCCGAAGCGGAGTCCCATCGGGGGGTACGCGCTCCCCGCCGCGAGGGCGGCGCCGGCCAGGCCGAGGTCGTCGAGGACTTCGAGGGTGCGCGGTTGGACGCCCTTGGCGCGCGAGCCTTCGAACCTCGCGGCGTCGCGCTCCAGGAGTCGGACCGCAACGCCGCGGCGGGCCAGGTCGAGGGTGAGGGCGAGGCCGACGGGTCCGGCGCCGACGACGATCACGTCGGTGTCGAAGCCGCTGCCCGTGTCGGCGTCGACGCCTGTGCCCGTGTGGGCGTGCGTGGTGGTCTTCTCGTTCATTCCGCTCCCCTCGTCGGCCCCCGGGGGCGGGGACCCAGTCGATTAACGGATACAGCGTATCCGAAAAAATGCCGGGTACCCCGTGGCGACTTCTCGCCAATCACGGACATCCACCCTGCACACGGTGGAAAGTGGGGCGGATCGCCCGCGGGCCGGCGGAAGCCCGCGCGAAAGGAGCGTGGCCCGTGCTGACCGACTTCTTCGACCGGATCCTGCGACGCGGCGGCGGTGGTGGTTCCGGGCCCGGCAGGACGGCACCCGCCCTGCCCCCGGGGGACCTCGTGCTCGACGCGGACTTCTCCTCCACCGACCAGTGGGTCGCCGGCCGCTCGTGGGCCTATCCCGACGGCGGCCCGACCAACCACGGCGACAACAAGCTCGACCACCTGGTGGAGGATCCCGCGTACAGCCGCACGGGCGTCTTCCGGGCGACCCGCCGTCCGGACGGCGACTGGGACGCGGGGCTCCTCACGACGGAGGGCAGCCGGGAGGGCTTCACGGTCCGCGCCGGCGACGTCCTGGAGGCGCGGGTGCGGCTGCCGGTGGAGACGGGGGCCTGGCCGGCGATCTGGACCTGGCTCGACGGCGGCCAGGAGGTCGACGTCTTCGAGTACCACCCCGACAACCCGGACCTCCTCGAACTCTCGAACCGGGTCAGGGGGCGCTACCACTTCTTCCGCGACCCGGCCGTCCGGCCGGGGGCGTGGGTCGACCTCAGGGTGGAGCTCGGCGCCCGCTCGGTCGTCTGGTGGGTCAACGGCGTGCGGGTCTTCGACGACCGCCGCGGGGTGGGGCGCGCCTGGCGGGCGCATCTGATCGTGAACCTGTCGGTCTGCGCGGGCCGCTACCACCCGGCACCCGACCCGGAGGCTCGGGAGATGTCGTACGAGGTGACGGAGCTGCGCGTGTACCGGGCACGTTCCCTCCCGGCACGCTCCGGGCGTGCGCTCCGGCGAACGGCGTAACGGCCCTTGGGCGGTCGTCACCATGATCCATAACCTGGCGCCCGGCGCGTGACCTCGCGCCTTTCGGACGGAGAAGGCGAGCGCCCCTGTGAGACTCCCCATGGTGCGATGTGTGGCCCGAATCGGCGCGGTGGCCGCGCTGTTGACGTCCGTCGCCGTCTCCCCGGCCGGTGCGGCCGGGGAGTGGCAGCGGGTCGGAGAGAACGCGCAGGGCGGTGTGAGCGGCATCGCGTACGAAGGGCCCGCCGAGGACGGCGCCGGGGTCCGGGTCCTCGTCGTGCACGACAACAAGCGGTCGGGCCGGCTTCGGCTCTCCCGGGTCACCCACGGGGAGGGCTCCGTGAGCGTCACCCCGCTCGCCTGGGACGGGCCCGAGCCCGGCGACCTGGAGGCGATCGACCCGATCCCCGGCGTGCCGGGCGAATACCTGGCGCTGACGGGGCGCGGGATCGTCTTCCGTCTGAAGGTCGGCGCCTCCACGGCGCAGGTCGTCGACTACACGCCGCTGCCCTCGATCGGCGAGGGCGACGACTTCGAGGGCTTCGCGCTCGTCGCCCGGGAGGGGCGCCTCGCGGCCCTGTGGGCGGACCGGGGCGACGGCCCCGGCCGCCCGGCCACGCTGTACGCGGCGTCCGTGACGTTCGCCGCGTGGGGACAGCCGCTGTTCGGCGCGGTGTCGCAGCAGACCTACCGGGCCTCGTACCCGGCCGACGACGGCACGCGGCACGTCTCCGACCTCGCGGTGACGGACTCCGGCCGGCTCCTCGTGAGCTCGGCGGCGGACGCCGGCGACGACGGCCCGTTCGACTCCGCCGTCAGCGACGCGGGCCGGGTGACCCTGTCGTCGGCGGGCCGGGTGCGGATCGCACTCGCGACGTCCCCGACCGTGCTCGGGACCTACCCCGGCTACAAGGTCGAGGCCGTGGAGTGCCTGCCGGACTCCGCGGACGCCCTGCTCGGCACCGACGACGAGAACGCCGGCGGATCCGTGCGGGCCGCGCCCTTCTGCTGAGCCCGGCGGCCCCGTCGGCAGAGGTCAGCCGCGGTCCTCCCCCGCCACGACGAGGACGATCTTGCCGGTCGTGCGGTCCGTCTCGCCGAGGGCGTGGGCCTTGGCGGCCTCGGCGAGCGGGAAGGCCGCCTCGACGTGGGCGCGCAGGGCGCCGGACTCCGCCAGGGCGGCGACGGCGTTCATGCCCGCGTGGTCGGCCTCGACGAGGAGGGTCTCGACGCGGACCCCCCGCGCGGCGGCCTTCGCCGGCTCGTCCGGGTCGGTGCCGGGGAGGAGCGAGACGAGGACGCCGCCGGGGCGCAGGACGTCGAGGGAGCGGGCGCGGGTGTCGCCGGACAGGGGGTCGAGGACCATGTCGACGTCCCGGACGACCTCGGCGAAGTCGGTGGTGCGGTAGTCGATCACCTCGTCCGCGCCGAGGGAGCGGACGAAGTCGTGCTTGGCGGCGCTCGCGGTGCCGATGACGTACGCGCCGCGCTCCTTGGCGATCTGGACGGCGAGGTGGCCGACCCCGCCGGCGGCGGCGTGGATCAGGACGCGCTGCCCGGGTGCGACCCGGGCCGTGTCGACGACGGCCTGGTAGGCGGTGAGGGCGGCGAGCGGGAGGGCGCCGGCCTGGACGTGGTCGATGCCGGCCGGCTTGTGGGCGAAGGCGCGGGCGGGGCCGGTCACGTACTCGGCGTGGGAGCCGACGCCGTACGGGTAGGGCAGCATCCCGAAGACCTCGTCGCCGGGCTTGAACACGGTCACGCCGTAGCCGACGGCCTCGACGACGCCGGAGACGTCCCAGCCGAGGACGAGGGGGAGGCGGTCGGCGAGGAAGAGGCCTTCGGAGCGGTGCTTCCAGTCGGTCGGGTTGACGCCTGCCGCGCGGACGGCGACGAGGATCTGGTTCAGGCCCGGCTCGGGCCGCGGCAGCACGGTCTCCGTGAGGACCTCGGGGGCTCCGTGGACGTCCTGGCTGATGGCGCGCATGGTGCGGTGATTCGTCATGCACACCAGCCTCACCGGGGGCCGGGCCGCGTACCATGGCATGAATGCCATCTTTCGAAGGGATTCTGCCATGAGCCGCCGGCCTCATCGTGTCGTCGTCCTCGCCATGGACGGCGTGTACCCCTTCGAGCTGGGCATCCCGAACCGGGTCTTCGGCACCCTCGGCGACCTCTACGAGGTGCTGACCTGCTCGGTGGACGGCGGGCCCGTCCGCACGAACGCCGACTTCTCGGTGACCGTCGAGCACGGGCCCGAGGTGCTGGCCGACGCCGACACGGTGGTGCTGCCGCCCTTCGACCTCGGCCTGCTCACCCGCGAACTGCCCTCCAGGGTCGCCGAAGCGCTCGCCCTCCTGCCGCCGCGGGCCCGCCTGGTGTCCATCTGCACCGGCGCGTTCGTCCTCGCCGCGGCCGGCCTGCTCAACGGCCGCCCCGCCACGACGCACTGGGCGCTCGCCGACACCTTCCGCTCCTGGTACCCGGAGATCGCCCTCGACGCGGACGTCCTCTTCGTCGACGACGACTCCGTGCTGACCTCCGCGGGCGCCGCGTCGGGCGTGGACGTCTGCCTCCATCTCGTACGCAAGGACCACGGCGTCGCCGTCGCCAACCGGGTGGCGCGGATGTGCGTCGTACCGCCGTGGCGGGACGGCGGGCAGGCGCAGTACATCGAGCAGCCCGTGCCCGAGGCCACGGCGAACGACACCTCCGCGACCCGGCAGTGGGCCCTGGAGAACCTGCACGGGCCGATCACCCTGACCGAGCTCGCCGCGCACGCCCGGATGAGTCTGCGCACCTTCGCCCGCCGGTTCGACGAGGAGGTCGGCATGAGCCCGGGCCGATGGCTGATCCAGCAGCGGGTGGCGCGGGCCCGGCACCTCCTGGAATCCACCGACCTGCCCGTGGACGACATCGCGGGGCAGGTCGGCTTCGGCACCGGCACCTCGCTGCGCCAGCACCTGCACGCCGCCATCGGCGTGACCCCGCTCGCCTACCGCCGCACCTTCCGGGGCGGGGCCATGGCGGCCACCGACACCCTGTCGACAACTTTCTGAAACTTGCGGAAACATCTTGCCGGGCCCGACTCCGGCTGTTTGACTCGCTTGCGACCAAAGGAAGTCGGCGCACCGAGGAGATAAGCGATGAGCAACGAGTACGACGTCCTCGTCCTCGGAGGGGCAGGCGTCGACACGATCGTGTACGTGCCCGAACTCCCCCTCCCGTACGCCGACAGCTACGCGATCCGGCCGGGCATCGAGACCCGCGCCGGGCAGACCGGGGACTTCGTGGCGCTCGGACTGAGCTCGCTCGGACTGCGGACGCACCACATCGACACGATCGGTGACGACGTCCCGGGCGATCTCGTCCGGGCGTTCCACCGCGACCACAGCATCGGGTTCACCGCGGTGCCCGGCGGCACGAAGCGGGCCGTCAACCTCGTGGGGCCCGACGGCCGGCGACTCTCGCTCTACGACGACAGCCGCTCGCGGGAGTCGGACCGGCTGCCCGAGGAGCTCGTCGGCCCGCTGGCCGCGGCGAGCCGGCACGCGCACGTCTCCCTCACCCACCCGTGCGCCTTCGCCCTCCCGCAGCTGCGCGAGGCGGGGCTCACGATCTCCACCGACCTGCACGACTGGGACGGCGAGAACCCCTACCACGAGCCGTTCGCCTACGGCGCCGACATCGTGTTCGTGTCCACCACCGCCCTCGCGGACCGGGAGAAGACCATGCACCGGATCCTGGAACGGGGGCGGGCCGAGGTCGTCGTCGCCACGGCGGGCGCCGAAGGCGCGTATCTGCTCAGCGCGGACGGGCTCGTCCACGTGCCGGCCGTGGAGCCCCGTGGGCCGGTCGTCGACTCCAACGGCGCGGGCGACGCCTTCGCCGCCGGATTCCTCTTCGGCCGCCTCACCGGCGAGCCCCTCGCCCGGTGCGCGCTCTACGGCTCCGTCGCGGGCGCCTTCGCCTGCACCGTGCCGGCCACCGGCAGCGACGCCATCGACCGCGCCGCGCTGCTCCGCGAGGTCGACGCGCTGATCGGCCGGGCGGACAGCGGGCGTTGACGGCCGCGCCCTCCGCCACACCGAGCCCTGGGCGGACGTCCGCCCGGCGCCCCGCCCTCGGTCACCACTTCCCGGTCACCACTTCCCGGTCACCTCTTACCGGTCTCCGCGCGGTGGCCGTCCACGAAGGTCGCCACCACCTCGATGTCGCCGATGCGCGAGGGGTCGACCCGGTGCGGATCGTCCCCGAGCACCACGAGGTCGGCGCGCTTGCCGGGGGTGAGGCTGCCCGCGCTGTCGTCCCAGTGGCAGGCATACGCGCCGGCAACGGTGTAGGCGCGGAGGGCCTCGTCGACGGTGACGGCCTCGTCGGGCCCGATCCGCCGGCCGGAGAGGGAGGTGCGCTCGACCATGAACTGGATCGCCCGCAGCGGCGAGCCGTCGGTCACCGGTCGGTCGGAGCTGCCGACGAGGGTGACGCCGTGGTCGAGGAAGCCCCGCCCCCGGTACATCCACGGCGCCCGCGTCCCACCCATGACGTCCGCGTAGTCGTCGCCGAAGTAGCGGAGGAAGTTGGGCTGGACCACGGCGCTGACCCCCAGCCGGGCGAAGCGCGGGAGCTGGTCGGGACGGATCAGGCCGGCGTGCTCGATGCGGTGCCGTGCGCCGGGACGGGCCTTGAGCGCCTGGGCGCGCTCCAGGGCGTCGAGCGCGAGGTCGGCGGCGCGGTCGCCGATGGCGTGGACGGCGAGCTGCCAGCCGGCGAGGTGGCCGTCCACGACGAGTTCCGTCAGCGCCTCGGGGTCGTCCTGGAGCTGCCCGGTGTGGGTGGTGCCCTCGTACGGGGTGGTGAGCGCGGCGGTGCGGGCCATCATGCCGCCGTCCGTATAGATCTTGAGGGCGCCCAGGGACAGCCAGTCGTCACCGAATCCGGTGCGCAGGCCGAGGTCGAGGGCGCGCGGGATGCGGTCGTCCACGTGGGCCCCGACGGGTCGCAGGGTGTCGCCGGCGGCCATGAGCTGGACTCGCAGGGGCAACCGGCCCCGGTCCCTCAGGAGTTGGTAGGCGCCGAGCTCCACGGGGCTGTGTCCGAGGAGGCCGCCGCCGATGCCCGCCTCGGCGCAGGCGGTGATGCCCTCGGCGAGGCAGGCGCGCCCGGCACGCTCGATCGCGTCGGCCAGCTCCTCCTGGGAGTAGGGCAGGCGGAGACGGCGTACGGCGGTCATCGCGCTCTCGGCCAGGAAGCCGTCCTGGTGCGGGACGCCGGGCGGCAGCAGGTCGAGCACGGCGCTGTTGACGACGCAGGCGTGGCCCGAGTCGTGCATGACGAAGACCTTGCGGCCGTGGCTGACCCGGTCGAGCTCGGCGGCGGTGAGGTGGCGCCCGAGGGCCCGCTGGTCGTATCCGGCGATGTCCACCCAGCCGCCGGGCGCGGCACCGGTCGCGGTGGCTTCGCCGACGGCGGCGAGCACGTCCTCGACGCGGGTGCACGGGGCGATGGTGGGCGTGCCGGCCTTGAGTCCGGCCCACGCCAGGTGCACGTGGCTGTCGATGAACCCGGGCAGCACGGTGGCGCCCTGGAGGTCGACGACCTCGCGGGCGGGCAGCGAGGTGACGGCCGCGTCGAGGCCGACGATCCGGCCCCGCCAGATGCCGAGGTCGTGGGCGACGGGGTGGTCGGGGTCCATGGTGAGGACGTGGGCGTTCGTCAGCCGCGTGCAGAGCATGGTCGGTCCGTCCGGTTCGTCGTCGTCAGGTGGTCGGGGCCGTCGCGGGGTCGGCGGGGTCGGGTGCGTACCGCCGGGGTGCCGCCGGCACCATCAGGGGTGTTCCCGTCTCCGGGTCGTCGATGATCCGGCAGGGCAGCCCGAACACGTCCTCGACCAGGTCGGCGGTCAGCACCGCCGACGGGTCGCCCTCGGCGGCGATGACGCCGCCGGGGCGCATCACGATCAGGTGGGTGGCGTAGCGGCAGGCCTGGTTGAGGTCGTGCAGGACCGCGACGACGGTGTGACCCTCCCGGGCGTGCAGCCGGGCGCACAGGTCGAGGACCTCGACCTGGTGCGCGATGTCGAGGAAGGTGGTCGGTTCGTCGAGGAGCAGGATCGGGGTCTGCTGGGCCAGGACCATCGACAGCCAGACGCGCTGGCGCTGGCCGCCCGACAGGTCGTCGACGGGGCGGTCGGCGAGTTCGAGGACGCCGGTCCGGCGCATCGCCTCGACGACGGCCGTCTCGTCGTCGGCGGACCACTGCCGCAGGAGGCCCTGGTGCGGGTACCGGCCGCGCGCCACGAGGTCGCCGACGGTGATGCCGCCGGGCGCGGTCGAGGACTGCGGGAGCAGTCCGAGCCGGCGGGCGACCTCGCGGGAGCGGTAGGAGGCGATGGCGGCGCCGTCGAGGTAGACCTGTCCGGTGCGGGGCTTGAGCATCCGGGCGAGGGCGGTGAGCAGGGTGGACTTGCCGCAGGCGTTCGGGCCGACGATCACCGTGAACGAGTGGTCGGGGATGTCGACGCCGAGGCCGCTCGCCACCGTCCGCCGGTCGTAGGAGAGGGTCAGGTTCTCGGCGCGCAGGCGGGGCGCCGGGGAGGTGGGTGCGGTCATGCGCGGCTCTTTCGCGACTCGGCGACGAGGAGACAGACGAGGTAGAGCCCGCCGACGCAGCCGGTCGCGGTGCCCACCGGGAGCAGCGCGGGGGCGAAGAGGCGCTGTACGGCGAGGTCGCTGCCGGCGAGCATGAGCGCGCCCATCAGGGCGGACGGCAGCAGGGCGGGCCCGGAGGAGCGGGTGAGCCTGCGGGCCACCTGGGGCGCGGCGAGGGCGACGAACCAGATGGGTCCCGTGACGGCGGTGGCGAACGCGGCCAACGCGACGCTGATGACGAGCAGGATCGTCCGGGTGCGCGGGACGTCGACGCCGAGGGCCGTGGCGGTGGCGTCGCCCATCTCGACCATGGCGAGGCGGCGGGAGAGGAAGAGCGCGAGGGGCAGCAGGACGGCGACGGCGAGGCCGATGGCCTGGGCGTGCGTCCACAGGCGGTTGCCGAGGCTGCCGATCAGCCAGGCCTGCGCCTCCAGGGCCTCCTGGAAGGTGGCCCGGGTGATCAGGTACGAGTTGACGGCGAGGAGCAGGGCACTGACGCCGATGCCGACGACGACCAGGCGGAATCCCTGGACGCCCCTGCCGAGCATGAGGAGGTGGACGGCGAGGGCGGTGGCGAGTCCGCCGATCAGGGCACCGACGGCGATCTGGGTCATGCTGCCGTGCAGGACGACGATGACGACGAGCGCGCCGACGGCCGAACCGTTGGTGAAGCCGATGATGTCGGGGCTGCCGAGCGGGTTGCCCGTGACGCTCTGCAGGATGGCGCCGCTCACGGCGAGGGCGGCGCCGACGCACAGCGCGGTCACGAGCCGTGGCATGCGCAGGGTGTTGACGACGAAGTCGGCGATGCCGGTGCCGTCGCCGGTGAGCGCCCGGGCGACCTCGGCCGCGGACAGGTCGAAGTCGCCGGTGGTCAGGGTGACGCCCATGACCGCGACGAGTGCGGAGAGGAGCGCGGCGGTGACGGCGACGGGACGGCCGCGCACGAGGAGGGAGAGGCTTCCCGAACGGGTGCGGACGGGGCGGCCGGTGACGACGCGGGGCCGGGCGGGGCGGGGTCCGGGCGGCGCTTCGGTCGCGGGGCGCTCCGGCCCCCGTACGGCGGTCACAGCATGACCAGCTTCCGGCGGCGGCACAGGGCGATGAACAGGGGGGCTCCGAGGAAGGCGGTGACGATGCCGACCTGCACCTCGCCGGGCGCGCCGAGCACCCGGCCGAGCACGTCGGCGCCGAGGAGGAGGACGGGCGCGAGGAGCATGGAGTAGGCGAACACCCAGCGCTGGTCGGGGCCGACGACGAAGCGGGCGACGTGCGGCACGGCGAGGCCCACGAACCCGATGGGCCCGGCGGCCGCGGTGGCGGCGCCGCACAGCAGCATCACGGCGGCGGCGCCCAGGGCGCGGGTCCTCCCGACGTTCACGCCGAGGGCGCGCCCCATCTGGTCGCCCATGGCCAGGGCGTTGAGCGAAGGGGCGAGGACGAGGGCGAGGAGCAGGCCGGTGCCGATGAACGGCAGGGCCATGAGCACGATGTCGTGGGAACGGCCCGCGAGGGAGCCCACCGTCCAGAAGCGGAACTGGTCGAAGGCCCGCGGGTTCAGCAGCAGGACCGCCCAGTTGAAGGCGTAGAGCACCGCCGTGACGGCGGCGCCCGCGACGACGAGCCGTTCGGGCGAGGCGAGCTTCCGGCCCGAGGAGCCGAGCAGGTACACGCCGAGCGAGGCGGCGGCCGCGCCGGCGAGGGCGAACCAGACGTAGCCGAGGGGTGCCGCGATCCCGAAGAACGCGATGGCCACCACGACTCCGGCCGAGGCGCCCAGGTTGACGCCGAGCATGCCGGGGTCGGCGAGCGGATTGCGCGTCAGGGCCTGCATCAGGGCGCCGGAGAGGCCGAGCGCGGTGCCGACCAGGGCTCCGAGGATCGTCCGGGGGATGCGGTAGTCGTGGATGATCACCGACGTCTCCGACCCGTCGGGGTTCCACAGGACGTTCCAGGTGGCGGTGAAGGGGATGCCCCTGGTGCCGACCCACACGCTGAGGAGGCCGACGAGGAGCAGCGCCCCGGCGGCCGTGACGAGGCCGAGGCTCCGGAGCGCCGGCCCGGTGCGGCCCCCGCGGGGAGGCGCGGGCCGCCCGGGCCGGCCGTCGTCGTGCGGTCCTGACACCACCCGGGGTGCACGGGATTGGACGGACAACGACAGCTCCCCTGCAGGCAGTTGCGGTGCGTAGTGCGATCCGCCCCACACGAACTGACGGGTCGATACTTAGGTGAGGCTAACCGAACTCGATCGACCGGTCAACGCAGCCGCACGGGTCCCACCGAGGGCACGCGGAAGCCCTCTCGAACCACTCCTCGACCCCACCTCCAGACCCCCAAGTGAGAGTAGGCTTACCTAACTTGCCGCTACCTCTCCGTGGAGGATGAAGATGCCAACGGGCGCACCCACAGGAGGAGTCGTCCTCCGACGGGCGATCAGAGGGCAACGCGGCCGCGTCATCGCCGCCTCCCTGCTCGGCATGACCCACCAGGGCTGCGAGGCACTGGTCCCGGTGGTCGTCGGCATCGTCATCGACTCGGCGGTGGCGACCGGCTCCTCCGCCACGCTCCTGCGCTGGCTGCTCGTCCTCGCGATCCTCTTCCTCGCCCTCTCCACCTGCTACCGGACGAGCGCCCGGATCACCGAAGGCACCGGCGAACTCGCCGCCCACCGGCTCCGCATGGAACTGGCCGCCCGCGTGCTCGACCCGCGGGGCGGCGCCGACGCGAACCGGCTGCCCGGCGCCCTCACCAGCATCGCCACCGACGACGCCCGGCGGGTGGGCTCGGTCGCGACCGTCCTCTCGTACGGCGTGTCGGCCGTCGCCGCCCTCGTGATCAGCGCCGTCGCGCTGCTGCGGATCTCCGTACCCCTCGGCCTCCTCGTGCTGCTCGGCATTCCGCCGCTGCTCTGGCTCGGCCACCTCATCAGCCGGCCCCTCGAACGGCGCAGCGAGACCGAACAGGAGCGCGCCGCCCACGCCTCGGGCGTCGCCGCCGACCTCGTCGCCGGCCTGCGCGTCCTCAAGGGCATGGGCGCGGAGTCCGCGGCCGTCGCCCGCTACCGCACCACGAGCCGGGAGTCGCTGGCGGCCGCCCTGCGCGCGGCCCGCAGCCGGGCCGGCCACGAGGGCGCGATCCTCGCGCTCACCGGCGTGTTCATCGCCGTGATCGGCCTCGTCGGCGCCTACCTCGCCATGGACGGCCGGATCAGCGTCGGCGACCTGGTGGCGGCCGTGGGCCTGGCCCAGTTTCTCCTCGGCCCCTTCCAACTCCTCACCTACGTCAACGCCGAACTCGCCCAGGGGCGGGCATCGGCCCGGCGGATCGCCGAGGTCCTCGCCTCACCCGTCGCCGTCGAGGGCGGGCGGGCCGCGCCCGCCGACCCGCCCCCGGGTCACCTGGCCCTGCGCGGGGTGACGTTCGGCGCGCTGCGGGGCGTGGACCTCGACCTGCCCGCCGGCAGCCTGACCGGGGTCGTCACCGCCGATCCCGCCGTCGCCGCCGACCTGCTGCTCTGCCTGGCCCGGGAACGGGACCCCGCCGCGGGCACGGTCGAACTCGACGGCATGGCACTGACCGGACTCGACCCCGACGCGCTGCGCCGGGCGGTCCTGGTCGCCCACCACGACGCGGACCTGTTCGAGAGCACGCTCCTGGAGAACGTCCGGGCCGGAGCCGACGCCGACACGACCGCCGCCGACACGACCGCCGTCGACACGACCGCCGTCGACCGCGCCCTGACGGCCTCGGCCGCCGACGACGTGGCCCGGCTGCTCCCCGACGGCGCGGCCACCGTCCTCGCCGAACGCGGCCGGTCCCTCTCCGGCGGCCAGCGGCAGCGCGTGGCCCTCGCCCGGGCCCTCGCCGCCGACCGTCCCGTCCTCGTCCTGCACGATCCGACCACCGCCGTCGACACCGTCACCGAATCACGGATCGCGAGCCGGCTGCGCGCCTTGCGCCGGGACCGCACCACCATCCTCGTCACCACCAGCCCCGCCCTCCTGGCCGTGACCGACCGGGTCGTGGTCCTCGACGACGGGACCGTACGGACCGACGGCCCCCACGGCGAACTCCTCGCCGCCGACGCGGCCTACCGGGCCACGGTGCTCGCATGAAGCCCGCGGACACGGACGAGGGCCGACGGACGACGGCCACGGAGACGGGGACGGGGACTGGGACGGGGACGGAGTCAAAGCCGAGGACCGAGACGGAGACGAAGACGGACACGGACACGGACACGGGCACGGGCACGGGCACGGATACGGGCACGCAGACGGACACCGAGACGGAAGTGACCATGAGCGACAGCACTCAGGACCGTGCGCTCCTGCCGACCGCCACGGGCGCCGAGTCACGGGCGGCCCTGCGGACGATGCTGCACGGTCACCGGCTCCTCGCCGCCGGCGCGTTCGCCGTCCTGGTCGCCGGGACGGGCATCGGCCTGCTCACCGCGCCGCTCCTCGGGCACATCGTCGACCTGGTGGTGGAGCGGCGGGGAGCGGCGGCCCTCACGACGCCGCTCGTGCTGCTCATCGCCGTCGCGGTGGTCAGGGGCGCGGCCGCCGCCCTCGGCGGCACCCTCGTCGCCCGGCTCGGCGAGACCGTACTCGCCGCCCTGCGCGAGCAGTTCGTCGAGCGGGCGCTGCGGCTCCCGCTGGAGCGCGTCGAGGCGGCCGGCTCCGGCGACCTCGTCTCACGGGTGACGAGTGACGTGACCGTGATCGCGAGGTCGGTGCGCCAGGCGCTGCCCGAGTTCAGCCGCTCCGCGCTCACCATCGTGCTCACCTTCGCCGGACTCGCCGTCCTCGACTGGCGGTTCCTCCTCGCGGCGCTGCTCGCGGCGCCGGTCCAGGCGGCCTCCGTCCGCTGGTACCTGCGCCGCTCCGCTCCCGTGTACGGGGCGCACCGCGTCGCCACCGGCGCGTTGCAGCACCAGCTGCTCGACAGCGTCGGCGGGGTGCGTACCGTCCGCGCGTTCCGGCTCGGCACCCCCCACACCGGCCTCCTGGAGCGCCGGTCGGAGGCCGCGCGCGACCTCGGCCTGCGGGGCATCCACATCGTCACCGGGTTCTTCTCGCGCCTGAACCTGGCGGAGTTCATCGGTCTCGCCGCGATGCTCGCCACCGGATTCGTCCTGGTCGACCACGGCTCGGTCAGCATCGGTACGGCCACGGCGGCCGCGCTCTACTTCCACAGCCTCTTCAACCCGGTCAACGCGACCCTGTACCTCCTCGACGACGCGCAGTCCGCGGGCGCGAGCTTCGCCCGGCTGGTCGGCGTGTCCGCCCTGCCCGCCGAGCGCGCGCCGCACGGGTCCGACGCCCCCGCCGACGGCTCGGTCGGGGTGACCGGGGTCAGCCACGCGTACGGCACCGGGGAGCCGGTCCTGCACGAGGTCGACCTGCTGGTGGGCGCCGGGGAGCGGGTGGCGCTGGTCGGCGCCAGCGGGGCGGGCAAGACCACGCTGGCCAAGGTGATCGCCGGGGTGCACGAGCCGACGGCCGGTTCGATCACGCTCGGCGGCGTCGACATCGGCAAGCTGGGCCCGGCCGGGGTCCGCCGCACGGTCGGCCTCATCAGCCAGGAGGTCCACGTGTTCGCCGGACCCCTCGCCGAGGACCTGCGCCTCGCCAGGCCGGACGCCGACGAGGAGGCGCTGCGCGCAGCCCTCGACCGGGTGGGCGCCCTGGAGTGGGCGGAGGCGCTGCCCGACGGCCTCGCCACCGTCGTCGGCGAGGGCGGACACCGACTGACCGTGACCCAGGCGCAGCACCTCGCGCTGGCCCGCCTCGTCCTCGCCGACCCGCCCGTCGCCATCCTCGACGAAGCGACCGCCGACGCGGGCAGCGCCGGCGCCCGGGTCCTCGAACAGGCGGCCGCACGCGCCCTTGAGGGCCGTACGGCACTGGTGGTCGCCCACCGCCTCCCCCAGGCAGCGACCGCCGACCGCGTCGTCGTCCTGGACCGGGGCCGGGTCGTCGAGACCGGCACCCACGCGGAGCTGGTGGCGGCCGGCGGGCGGTACGCCGGTCTGTGGGCCGCCTGGTCGGACAGCCGCCGGGAACCCCCGGAGAGCATTCCGCGACCGGCCATGGAACCGAGCGCGCCGGTGCCGCCGGCCCGCTAGGGGGTGTCTTGCCGATCAGGCCGCGCTGATCGGTTCCACGGTGCTCTGGTTTGCGTTCGTGCTTCACGGTCCGAGAGGCCGAGGCGGAACATGGCGTGGCTGATTCAGGCAGCCGGAGTAGTCGCCGCCCTGATCGCGGGTTTCACCATCTCCTGGTTTCCCCACGCTGATATCCGGGGCCTCCGGCCGGCCGACCTCGTCGGGCCGCCGTAGCCGGCGAGGGGGCCTGGCGGCCGCCGGTCGAGGTCGTCATCGGGTCCGGATCTCCCCGCGGGAATCCCCTCTACGGGCAGCTTCGCCGTTCCGTGGATCCGCCCAGCCCGGCGATACGGCCCGGAGGGGGCGGCCGCCAAGCGGGGAGTACCTCAAGTAAACCTCAAATCAGAAAAATGTGATGCGGGTCACACCGGCGAGAAAGGCGTGGCATACACCGGTTTGCCGGACGCTTATGTCCACCCATTTCGGAGATTCCGGCAACCTGACCCCCCGTTCAATTACCTTTCGGGTTGACTCAAGTCCGCCCTAGGCAGAGCATTTACGAGATCGATCGCCGGTTTGCCTGTCGCTGACCACGAGAGGCAGAAGCGACCCTTAGCCGTGGGGGCGGGTACGCACCGGCTTTGCAACAGGAAAAACGATCCAAAAGTTTGTTAAAGCGTTCGTCCGGGGGAAAAGTGACGCCGTTTTCACACTTCTTAGCGCCGTGCTCCTTCAGCAGGAGCTCTCGGGGGCACCGTCACGGACCGGCGGAGGCCGGGCCTTCCTGTGTACCGCCCAGGAACGTGGCGATCTCCTTCCAGGTCTCGGCAGCGAGATCCAGGTATCCGACCCGTTCGGCTTCGGCGGCGACCTCCCGCATGACGGCCAGCCCCGCGTCGGAATCCGTGGACTCGGCCGTCGCCCTCGCGCGCAGCAGCTTCGTCCGAAGGGCGTCCTGAAATGACAGCCTGCCGCTCTCTTCCGCAGCCAGTGCCATCGTGACCGCTTCAGCCGGCCGCCCGTCCAGCAGGTGGACCCGCGCCGTGACTGATTGCAGTTCGGCCTGGTGGGATGCGCTTCCCACATACGCGAGCGCGTCGGTCGCCTGCGCCAGCCACTTCCGCGACTCCTCCGTCATGAGGCCGAAGCAGCGCAGATGGAGCGAGACGGCGGCGAGCCGCAGCCGGGCCCAGATCAGGATGTCGACCTTGGGGTCGGCCTGTTCGAGCGCCGAGGTCAGCAGGGCCATGCCCTCGTCCGACAGCCCCTGGCGCACGCGCACGGTGGAGCAGGTCCAGAGCACCTCGGTCCGCAGCTGGTCCGGGAGCTGTTCCGTCAGTTCCAGCAGCCGGGGAATCCTGGTGCCGGCCAGCGCGAGCAGTCCGCACTCGGTCTCGACCGAGGCCAGCAGAACCATGGCCCTGGCGAGCAGAACCGGCTGCTTCACGGGCGCTTCCGAGAGCAGACCCACCGCTTCGCCGGCGACCGTGCGCGCCTCGTCCAGATGCGCCGCGGCCCGTTCGGCGGCCGCGAGTTCGAGCAGGAGCCGGACGTGCGGAAAGCGGACAGCGGACTCACGGGTGAGATCCCGCAGGGCGTGGAGGGTGAGCACGCGCCCCGCCTTGTCGCCGAGACCCGCCTGAGCCTGCGCCCGGCACCACAGGGCCTGCCAGAGCCACTCGTCCTCCCCCTGACCGGGCCACTCGGGCGCCTGGGGATCCAGCAGCGCCACCACGGTGCTGAAGTCCTGGTCGCTCAAAGCGGTTGCCGCCTCGGCGAGGACCGACTTCCGCTCCCCCTCCTCCGGTTCGGCGTTCAGCAGGTCGTCCTCGCTGACGCCCAGGCGTTCGGCCAGGTGGCGGACCATGTCGGGGGACGGCAGCCGCAGCCCGCACTCCAGCCGTGAGACATAGCTGGACGACAGCGGGCCGTGCGCCAACGCGGCCTGGCTCAGCCCGCGTTCCAACCGAATCCGCTTCAGTCGTCGGCCGAAGTCCGGCTGAATCACCTTCATCTTCACTCTTCCCGAACAGGACGAAGCCATGTCACAGACCACCGCCGGCCGAGAGTCGCTCGCCCCGAACCCCGGCACATCCCCCGGGGGACTCCAGCACTGCGCGCGAAAGGGCGGCTCCGCTGACATCGAGTGGCCGTAGCCCCGGGGCTCGGGCGCTGACTCGTCGCCAGCACCGCATCACACTGCTACCGCGTAAGGGCAACAGATCTTAAATCTCGACAAAAATTACCACGTCACACGTGCTCTCCTCACTCCGTCTCTTGATCGTGACCGGTCAACCCGGGGTGCTTGCGTTCGCGCCGGGGCCAAGCCCACCGCGTAGCCGCCGGCGGTTCCACTGCATGACGATGACAAGACGAGTCAGAAACCTGACTGATTAGTGACTGAGTATTGACTGACTCATTCAGGGGTGGGTAGCTTGATCGTCGAGTCACCCGCCGTGACCAAGGCCGGGCCAGCCCGGCACTCAGGCGGAGTCGACTCCACGACCAGTGAAAAGCCAGGGGGAACAAGGTGATCAGGGCGTCGACTGTCTCCAACGTGTTGTTCGTCGGGGGCAAGCGCACAGAGGCGATGGAAGCAGCGCACAGTGCGGGCATGACGATCGGCTACTTGGGCCCCAAGGAGGCTCTGTCCGAGCGCCACCGGGAGCTGGCCGAGACCGTGCTCCTGCTGCCCGACGTCTCACCGGACCGGGTGGTGCAGGCGGCAGTGGCTCTGCACGGCGTCCAGCCGTTCGACATCGCGGTCACCATGAACGACACCTACCTGCAGGCGGTGGCCCGGATCAATCACGAACTGGGGCTCACCGCGAACCCGTTGGAGACCGTCACGGCGGTCAACGACAAGGCGTTCATGCGCGAGATGCTGCGCGGCGGCGAGGTCGGACAGGTCGCCTCCGCCGAGGTGCGCAGCGCGCAGGACCTCCTCGGGCTGGCCGGCACCCTGGGCCTCCCGCTGATCCTCAAGCCCACCCATGGCACCGGGAGCCGGCAGATTCACGCCGTGCACGACGAGGCACGGCTGCGGGAACTGGCCGGGGAACTGGACTTCTCCACCCCTGGGCAGGAGACCTCGGCGCCGTGGCTGGCGGAGGAGTTCCTCATCGGCCGGGAATTCAGCGTGGAGACCTTCAGCGCGGCCGGCGAGCACCACCTGCTGGCCGTGACCGAGAAGTTCAAGACGGCGAACTTCGTGGAGATCGGCCACCTGGTGCCGGCCCGGATCACCGCCGAGCAGCGGGACCTGATCGCCGCCGAGGTGCGGCGGCTGCTGACCGCGCTCGGCGTGCAGGAGGGCCCGGCCCACACCGAGATCGTCCTGACCGATCGCGGCCCCCGCGTCATCGAGACGCACACCCGGCCCGGCGGCGACGCGATCGTCGAACTCGTCCGGCTCGCCGGCGGCTTCGACATCCAGGGGCTGACCTTCACCTGGCTGGCGGGCAAGCCCCTGGACCTGATCCCGCGGCCCCTGGCGGCCGCGGCCGCGATCTGGTTCCTCACCCTTCCGGAGGGCGAGGTGACCGCCGTCGGCGGCCTGGACGAGGCGCGCGCCGCCGAAGGGGTGGAGTCCGCCTTCCTCACCGCAGCCGTCGGTGACCTCGTCCCGCCGCTGACCAGCTCCTGGGACCGCCAGGGCGACGCACTCGCGATCGGCCCCGACGCGGACACGGCGCTGCACCTGGCCCAGCAGGCGGTCGGCCTGTTCGAGGTCGAGGTCGCGCCGTCCACCGCAACGGCCTGACACCCACCGGGCTCGCTGCCCAGTGCCCTCACCCGTACTCCCGCACACCGAACGGTGACCCACATGACCAACCTCCATCCGGCCGACGGGCCCAAGCCCCTCCTGCTGCTCATCGGCAGCGGTGGCCAGATCTGGCGCGAGTACATGCTGCGCGCCATGGCGACCCGCTACCGGCTGCACCTGCTGTCCCCGGCGGCCCCCACCTGGGAGTCGCCCTACATCACGGCGCACTCGGCGGTGAACACCCTGGACCCCGAGGCGATGGTCGGGATCGCCAAGGAGAGCCCGGAGGACTACGCCGGGGCGCTGACGTACGAGGAGACCCGCGTCGAGTCGGCTGCCGCGGTGGCCACCGCGCTCGGGCTGCGGACCAGCCCGGTCGAGGCGGTGCACGCCTGCCGGGACAAATTCGCCGGCCGGCAGGCGCTGAAGTCCGCCGGCGTGCCGCAGGCCGAGTCGGTCGCGGTCGGCGACTTCGAGGAGGCCCGGCAGGCCGCCGAGCGGCTCGGCTACCCCGTGGTGGTCAAGCCGCGGGCGCTGTCCGCCAGCAACGGCGTGTCCCTGGTGGCCGCGCCGCAGGACCTGGCCGAGGCGTACCGCGAGGCCACCGCCATCTGGTTCGACGAGGTCCCCACCTACGACCGCCCGGTGTTGGTCGAGGAGTACCTCGACGGGCCGGAGATCAGCGTGGACGCGGTCTGCCGGGACGGCCTGGTCACGGTGCTCTTCGTGGCCCGGAAGCGCATCGGCTTCGCGCCGGGGTTCGAGGAGGTCGGCCACCTGGTCCGAGCGGACGACCCGCTGCTCACCGACCCGGTACTGCTGCGGGTCCTCCAGGACGCCCACACCGCCGTCGGCCTCACCGACACGGTCACCCACACCGAACTGCGGCTCACCGCGTCGGGCCCCCGGGTGGTCGAGATCAACGCCCGGGTCGGCGGCGACCGGATCCCCTACCTGGGCGGGCTCGCCACCGGTGTCGAGGTCGGGCTGGTCGCCGCCGACCTGGCGGCGGGCGTGGTCCCCGGGACCACGGCCTCCCGCCGGCAGGTGGCGGCCGTCCGCTTCCTGTACCCCGAGCACGACCTGACGGTGGAGTCCGTGGAGGTCGACCGGGACCGGCTGCCCGCCGAGATCCACGACGTACAGGTCCTGGCCGGGCCGGGCCGGCAGCTCAGGCTGCCGCCGACCGACCACGTCCGCTGCCGGTACGCCCTGGTGGTGGCCGTCGCCGCCACCGAGCAGGAGTGCGAAGCGGCCCTGGACCGTGCCGAGGCGGCGGTCGTCGTCCGCGGCACCCCGCTCGCCTGAGCCGAAGCCCGGCACCGCCACGGCCCGACCACCGCCGCGGTCACCGAACGAGTCAGCACCGACACCACAGGGGGAACACTGTGCCGAAGATCGTCGCCATCGTCTCGGGAGGCATGGACTCCGTCACGATGGCGCACCAGTTCAAGGAGCAGGGGCACGACCTGCACCTGCTCTCCGTCGACTACGGGCAGCGCCACCGCAAGGAGCACCTCTTCGCGGCCGCCGCGGCCGAGCGCCTCGGAGCCGTCCACCAGGTAGCGGACCTGAGCGCGATGGGCGCCCTGTTGCGCGGCTCCTCGCTCACCGACCCGACGGTCGAGGTTCCGGAGCAGACCTGGTCCGGGTACGGCGAGAGCCCGAACATCGTCCCCAACCGCAACGCGCTGCTGCTGTCGGTGGCGTTCGCGGTGGCGGTGGCCGAGAAGGCCCAGGCCGTCGCCATCGGGATCATGGCGGACGACACCGTCTCCGTCCCCGACAGCACTCCGGAGTTCCTGGAGTCCTTCATCGCCATGGAGCGGATCGCCACCGCCGGGTACGCCCACCCCGACCTCGCTCTGCTCGCGCCGCTGTCCGGCCTGGGCAAGAAGGACGTCGTCACGCTGGGCGAGCAGCTCGGTGTCCCGTGGACCGAGACCTGGACCTGCCTGCGCGGGGAGGACGACCACTGCGCCCGCTGCGCCGCGTGCTGGGAGCGCCAGGAGGCGTTCACCGCGGCCGGCGTTCAAGACCCCACCGCATATCAGGAGTACACGTCATGACGCTGCGCATCTCCAAGCAGTTCGCCTTCTCCGCCAGCCATCAGCTCGCCGGGCTGCCCGAGAACCACCAGTGCGGCCGCCTGCACGGCCACAACTACCTCGTCGAGATCGAGCTCAGCGCCGGCCGGGACGAACTGACCGGCCCCGGCTTCGTCCGCGACTACGGCGAGCTGTCCGGCTTCAAGAGCTGGATCGACGAGTGGCTGGACCACCAGCACCTCAACGACGTGGTCAAGGAGAACCCGACCGCGGAGAACCTCGCGATGTGGATCTACGAGGAGTGGCTCCCCGAGCTCCCGGAGCTGACCGCCGTACGCGTCTCCGAGACCCCCAAGACCTGGGCCGAATACCGCCCCTGAGCCGAAGGACGGCCGGGGAGTGCCCCGACCCGTCTGATTGAGGAGGTGGTGCCCCGTGGAACCGGAACTCGTCGTCAACGAGATCTTCGGCCCCACTTGAGTCCTTCCAAGGAGAAGGACGATCACTCGGCCGCCGCTGCGCCTTCCTGAGGCTGGGCGGCTGCAATCTCTCGTGCAACTGGTGCGACACCCCTTACACGTGGGACTGGGAAGGATCCAGCGACACCGGCATCGCGTTCGATCCGAAGACGGAGCTGCACCGACTGCCCGTCTCCACCGTGCTGGAGCGCCTGCTCGCCTTCGAGGTCGGGCTGGTGGTGATCTCCGGCGGTGAACCGCTCAACCAGCAGAACCGCCTGGTCCCGCTCGTGGAGGCACTGACCGGACACGGCGTCGAGGTCGAGATCGAGACCAACGGGACCAGGGTCCCTGACCCGCGGCTGATCGCGGCCGGCGTCCGCTTCAACGTCTCGCCGAAACTCTCGCACGCCGGCGACCCCGCCGCGAAGCGCATCGTGCCCGCCGCGCTGGAGCGCCTGGCCGCCATGCCGTCCAGCACCTTCAAGTTCGTCTGCCGGGACAGCGCCGACCTCGACGAGGTCTCCGGGGTGGTGGCGGCGGCCGGTATCACCTCGGTCTGGGTGATGCCCGAGGGCCAGAACAGCGCGGACATCGACCGGCACATCAGACAGCTGGCCGACGAGGTCGTCGACCGTGGCTGGAACATCACGACCAGGCTGCACACGTTGGTCTGGGGACACAAGAGAGGGGTTTGAGATGAGTACCGACCTGGACGTGGCCGAGGGCCTCGGCTCCCTGACGGACGGGCGCGGCGAGGACCCTCTGGAGGACCTGGCGCGCCTGCTCCTGAAGGAGATCGGCGAGGACCCCTCGCGGGACGGTCTCAGGGACACCCCCGCCCGCTACGCCCGCTGGTGGCGGGAGTTCACCGAGTACGACCCCGGCACGATCGACACGGTCTTCGAGACCGCCTCCAGCGGCCAGCTGGTGATGGTCTCCGGCATCGAGGTCTGGTCGCTCTGTGAACATCATCTGCTCCCGTTCAACTGCTCGCTGACCATCGCCTACCGCGCCGCCGACCGGCTGCTGGGCCTGTCGAAGTTCGCCCGGATCGCCCACCACCAGGCGCACCGGCTGCAGGTGCAGGAGCGCCTGGTGGCCGACATCGCCGCCGACGTGGCGCGGATCACGGGCACCGAGGACGTGGCGGTCATCGGCACCGGTGAGCACCTGTGCATGACCATGCGGGGCATCAAGACCAGCGCCCGGATGACCTCCAGCTCGCTGCACGGAGCGTTCGCCGAGGAGGGCCTGCTCAGGTCCGAGCTCCTCACCCACCTGCAGACCGCCCGCTGACACTGCGCCATGACCGGCGCATCCGCCACCCGGTACCGATCCGCCGAGCCCGAAGGAGTCCCCGTGATCAGCTCGCCCGCGCGCCGCAGGCGCTGCGTGCTGTCCAGCGTCTCCTCCGACTCGCACACCTGGAACCTGGTCTTCCTCCAGCTGCTGCTGGAGGAGCACGGCTACCAGGTGGAGAACCTGGGCGCCTGCGTCCCCGACGACCTCCTGCTGGAGGTCTGCCTGGCCAGGATCCCGGACGCGGTGGTGATCAGCACGGTCAACGGCCACGGCGGGCTGGACGGCATCCGGCTGGCGCGCAGGCTGCGCGCGGAGCCGACGCTCGCCGGAGTCCCGATGATGATCGGCGGGAAGCTCGGTCTGCAGGGGACCGCCGACGCGGCCTCGCAGGCCGAGCTGATCGCCGCGGGATTCGACGCGGTGTTCGAGGCCGGCTCCGGGCCCGACGTGTCCGCGTTCCTCGCCTACCTCGGCTCGGCGTCGGCGCCGCGGCCTGCCCTCGCCGAGCCGGCTCCGGGAGGGAACGCATGAGCGGCACCCTGCTGCGGCCCGGCGGGAACGACTTCTGCGACTTCGTCCACGAGCGCTCCCGGGCAGGTGAACTGGTGGTCCAGCCCCGGATGGGGTTCTCCGCTCCGGAGCGGATGCGGGCCGGTCTGGAAGCCGTGCGCGCGACCCGGGCCACCACCGTCGGAACCGTCACCGTCGACAGCTACACCAGGGTGGGAGACCACGGCTCGGCCCGAGAGGCGCTGCGCGCCGGGACCCCCCTCAACGGCTACCCGCTGGTCGAGCACGGCCCCGAGGTCAACCGCCGGCTGCTGGCCGGCCTGGCCGGACCGGACTTCCCGGTCCAACTCCGGCACGGCTCGGCCCTGCCGCAGCAACTGTTCGAGGCCATGCTGGCCTCGGGCCTGTCCGCGACCGAGGGCGGGCCGGTGTCGTACTGCCTTCCCTACAGCCGGACCCCCCTGGCCGAGGCCACCCGGGCCTGGGCGGACAGCTGCGAGCTGCTGGCCCACCGCGCTCCGGCCGGGCGGCCGATCCACCTGGAGAGCTTCGGCGGCTGCATGCTGGGCCAGCTCTGCCCCCCTGGGCTGCTCGTGGCACTCAGCGTGCTGGAGTGCCTGTTCTTCGTCCAGCACGGGATCGGCAGCGTCTCGCTCAGCTACGCGCAGCAGACCAACCCGACCCAGGACCTCGCCGCGTTACGGGCCATGAGGCGGCTGGCCGCCGAGTACCTCGGCACGGTGCGCCGGCACGTCGTCCTCTACACGTACATGGGGGTCTTCCCGCGGACCGAGGCGGGAGCGCTCCGGCTGCTGGCGGACAGCGTCCGGCTGGCCCGGGCCTCCGGAGTCGAGCGACTGGTGACCAAGACCGCGGTCGAGGCGCTGCGGATCCCCACCGTCGAGGAGAACGTCGAGGCGCTGGAGCTGGCCGGCGAGGTGGCCGGTCAGCCGGACTCCGCCGGGCTGTCGGCGAGTGCCGAAGAGGAGGCGGCCGTCCACCTCGAGGCGCGCACGCTGATCGAGGCGACGCTCGCCCTCCACCACGACGTCGGCGAGGCACTGGTACGAGCCGTCCGGCTGGGCCTGCTGGACATCCCGTACTGCCTGCATCCGGACAACGCCAACCAGGCCCGGAGCCTGATCGACGGAACCGGGCGGCTGCAGTGGCAGCACACCGGCCGGATGCCGATCGCGGCCTCCTCGGTGCGGACCGCCACCGGGTCGCCCGCCTTCGAGCTGCTCAACAGACTCGGCTACGTCGAACGACGCTACGACGGCGTGCTGACGGGCCCGACCCGGCACGCGCTGAACGCGGCCGGCTGAGGCGCTCCCACGCCGGCCCCCTTCCTTCCCGTCCCGAATCCCGTTGGAGGACCTCCCTTGTCCGAGCTGTTCCCTGTCATCGACCTGCGCGACGCCGAGCGCGGCCCGCGGGCTCGTGCCGAGTTCCTCGACCGGCTGCGCTCCGCGGTCCACGACATCGGCTTCTTCCAGCTGGTGGGTCACGGCGTCACCGGCGGCGACGATCTGCTCGAGCAGGCCCGCAGGTTCTTCGCGCTGCCCGAGCCGGAGCGGGCCGCTCTGAGCATCCTCAACTCCCCGCATTTCCGCGGCTACTCGGAGATCGGCCGGGAGCTGACCCAGGGCATCCCGGACCAGCGGCGCCAGTTGGACATCGGTCCGGAGCACGCTTCCACCGCGCCGGGCCCCGACGAGCCCTCCTACCGGTGGCTGGCCGGCCCCAACCAGTGGCCGGCCGCCATGCCCGGTCTCGCCGACGCGGTCCACCGCTGGACCGGCGAGCTGACCGGTGTCGCGCACCGGCTGCTCGGACTGATCCTGGAGTCGCTGGAGGTTCCGGCGGACTTCCTGGACGACGTGGTGGCACCGGACCCGCACGTCCACTTCAAGCTGCTGCACTACCCCGGCCCGGAGCACGGCGCGGCCGATGGCGAGGACCAGGGCGTGGGCGTCCACAAGGACTACGGCATCCTCACCCTGCTCCTGCAGGACGACAAGGGCGGGCTTCAGGTCGCGGTCGAGGACGGCGTGTTCGCCGACGTGCCGGTGGTGCCGGGTGCGTTCGTGGTGAACCTGGGCGAGCTGCTGGAGGTCGCCACGCGCGGCTACCTGCGCGCCACCACCCACCGGGTGGTGCGGCCGGCCCCGGGGGTGGACCGCTACTCCGCCCCGTTCTTCTACAACCCGCGCCTGGACGGCTCGATGCAGCCGCTCCCCGGCCCGTACGTCGAGTCGGCCGCAGGCGTCGTGCCCGACCCCGCGAACCCGCTCTTCGCCGGCTACGGGGAGAACGTCATGAAGGGGATGATCCGGGCCTTCCCGCAGGTCATCGAGCGCCACCACCCCGAACTGCTGCCCACCGCCTGACGGCGGCCGACCGACCCCGGCACCCACTCCGTCCGAGAAGGAACGATCCCTTGAGCAGCCGAAAGCCCGCCGTACTCCTCATCGACCCGGTCAAGACCGGCGAAGGCTACAAGAAGGCAGCCCGTGACTTCGGGCTCCACGTGGTCTCCCTCTACACGGTGGAACCCACCGAGCTGAACTCCCGGTGGCCCGACCACACCCGCGACGACGACGCGTCGCTGTACGCCTCCAAGGCTCCCGACGTGCTCGCCGCCCTCGCGGACATCGACTTCGAGGTGAAGGCGGTGGTGCCGGCGATGGAGTCCGCCGTCCACCTGACCGACGTGCTGGCCCACGAACTCGGGCTGGCCGGCAACGACGTCGAGCTGGCCTGGGCCCGGCGCAACAAGGCGGCCATGCGGGCGCACGCCGAGCAGGCCGGGGTGCGGATCCCGGCGTTCCGGCTGGTGCACGACCTGGCCGAGGTGCCGGCCGCGGCCGAGGAGATCGGCTTCCCGGTCATCGTCAAGCCCACCATGGGCGCCGGCGCGCACGGCGTCACCCTGGTCCGCGACGCCCAGGAGGCCAAGGACCTGCGGATCACCGAGGAGAACGACCTGTTCGGCTGGCCGGTCGAGGAGTGGCTGGTCGAGCAGTACGTCCGCGGCCGCGAATTCGCCGTCAACTGCTTCAGCAGCGACGGCGACCACCGGGTGATGGACATGTGGGAGTACCGGCAGCCGAACGACCGGGACTACGACTTCCCGCTGTGGAACAACGTCCAGGCCACCCGCGACGACCCCGACTGGGCCCGGGTCGAGGCGTACGTCCACCACGTCCTCACCGCGTTCGGCGTGCACCGCGGCCCCAGCCACACCGAGGTCAAGTGCACGCCCGACGGGGTGTACCTGATGGAGATCGGCGCCCGGCTTCCGGGCGGCCCGGCCACCGACCAGTGGGCCGACCACACCGCGATCCGGCCCTTCCACGACGCGCTCACCTGCTACCTCGGCCGGCGTCCGGCGATCATGGAGCAGGACCTGGACGTCCGGGCGATGTTCGGCGCGATCGCCATCCGCAACGACGAGGCGCCCGGCACCCTGGTCGCCGTACACGGGCTGGCGGAGCTGGAGGGCCACCCGAGCGTCGACAAGGTCCTGGTCTCCTACCAGCCGGGCGACCACGTACCGGTCACCCGGGACACCAAGACCATCCCGGTCGGGGCCTGGGTCTCCGGCCCCGACCAGGACGCGGTGGTCCGGGCGCTGGCCGAGATCCGGACGCTGGTCTCGCTGGAGATCGCGTTCGATGGCACCGACTGAGACTCCGCCGGCCAAGCCGGGGCGGCGCGCGCGGCTGCGGCTGCTGTCCGCCGGCTACCGGGAACTGCTGGCGGTCCCCGGGGTCGGCCGGATGCTCGTCGCCAGCCTGGTGTCGAAGCTGCCGCTCGCCATGGTCACGCTGAGCCTGCTGCTGTACCTCGGGCCGCGCTACTCCTACGCGACGGGCGGCCTGGCGATGAGCTGCATGGCGGTCGGCCAGGGGCTGTCCGCCCCCGTCCGCGGCCGGCTGATGGACCGGTACCCGTTCCGTCCGATCCTGGTCGGCTGCCTGGTGCTCTACCTGGTCGCGCTCGGCACACTGACCGTGGTGGCCTCGGCCCGCGGGCCGGCCCCGCTGGTGCTGGTCCTGGCGGCGGTCAGCGGCGTCACGTCACCACCGGTGGGCATCATCATGCGCACGCTGTGGCGGGTGCTGGTCGACGAACGGCAGTTGGTCACCGCGATGGCTCTGGACGCCGCGACCAGCGACGTCGTGCACATCACCAGCCCGGCCCTGGCCGCCTGGCTCTGCCTGAGCCTGTCGGGCGAGGTGGCGTTCTCGTTCTACGGGGCGTTGACGGTGGTCGCGGTGCTGCTGGTGCTCAGCCTCCCGAACGCCCCGCTGCCCACCCGCCGCCGCGGCGGCGGGCACTGGGCGGGCCCGCTGCGTTCGGCCGCGCTGCGCCGGCTGCTCGTCACCCACGCCGCGTTCAGCGGGATGATCACCGCCATCGACGTGGTGATATCCCTGCTCAACGTCGAGCAGGGCACCACCGGGTACATCGGCATCCAGATCGGCGCGCTCTCGGTCGGCAGCATCGTCGGCAGCCTCGCCCTGGGAGCCGTCCCCGGCCTGCTGGCCCGGGGACCCAAGCTCTCGGTCCTGATCGGAGTCTTCGCCGCGGGCGTCGTCCTGCTCGCGGCCGCCTCGCAGCTTTCCCCCCTGGCCATGACGCTGGCCTGTCCGGTCACCGGCCTGGCCTACGGCTCGACCTTCGGCGCGCTGTTCACCGCGGGCGGCGACCTCGCCCCCGAGGGGAACGCCGCCGAGACCCAGGCCTGGATGGGCAGCCTCACCCAGGCCGGCGCGGCCCTCGGCGCCTGGGCCGCGGCCGAGGCCGGCGGCCTGACGGCGCTCTACGTCATCCCCGTGATCGCGGTCCTGTCCGCGGTCCTCACCTGGAACATCCGGGGTCCTCGGTCCGACCGGGACCTGCCCGAACCCACCACCACCTGAAGGAGAGCACTCGCATGAATGTTCAGCAGATCGACGAGGTCCTGGCCAAGTTCCTGGCCGAGCGCTACACCCCTGAGGCCGTGGCCCAGCTCGCCGACCGCTTCCACCGCTTCGGCTTCGTCAAGTTCGACGCCGCCAACCGGCTCGTGCCGGACGAACTGCAGACCGCGATCCGCGAGGAGACCGACCTGCTGATCGAGCAGCACAAGGAGCGCCGCAACCTGCTGCTCAGCACCACCGGCAACACGCCCCGCCGGATGAGCGTGGTCAAGAGCGAGGAGATCGAGAAGAGCGAGATCATCAGCACGCTGTCCCGCTCCGACGTGCTGCTCGGCTTCCTGGCCGGCATCACCCGGGAGGAGATCTTCCCGGAGGTCTCCGATGACGAGCGCTACCTGATCACCCACCAGGAGTACAAGTCCGACACCCACGGCTGGCACTGGGGCGACTACAGCTTCGCGCTGATCTGGGCGCTGCGGATGCCCCCCATCGAGCACGGCGGGATGCTCCAGGCGGTGCCGCACACCCACTGGGACAAGACCGACCCGCGCATCAACCAGACGCTCTGCGAGCGCGAGATCAACACCCACGGGCTGGAGTCCGGTGACCTGTACCTGCTGCGCACCGACACCACCCTGCACCGCACCGTGCCGCTGAGCGAGGACTCGACCCGCACCATCCTGAACATGACCTGGGCCGCCAAGCGCGACCTGGAGAAGGACCTGGTGGGCAACGACCGCTGGTGGGACAACCCGGAGGCCGAGGCGGCCCGCGCGGTCGACAACGCCTGAACCCCTTTCCCCGGCCGTGCCCCCGGCGCCC
>NZ_JBHJQI010000100.1:0-30725 GCF_042262805.1 Streptomyces sp. NPDC056361 | reverse complement strand
GCCCGGGACCTGGTCCCGGGCCGCCGCCCTCACGTGCGTACGGGTTTAGCTGAACGAGTCGCCGCAGGCGCAGGAGCCCGTGGCGTTCGGGTTGTCGATGGTGAAGCCCTGCTTCTCGATCGTGTCGACGAAGTCGATCGAGGCACCCCCGAGGTACGGGGCGCTCATGCGGTCGGTGACGACCTTGACGCCGTCGAAGTCCTTCACGACATCGCCGTCGAGCGAACGCTCGTCGAAGAACAGCTGGTAACGCAGGCCGGAGCAGCCACCGGGCTGAACGGCGACGCGCAGGGCCAGGTCCTCGCGGCCTTCCTGGTCGAGGAGGGCCTTGACCTTGGCCGCGGCGGCGTCGGACAGGAGGATGCCGTCGCTGACAGTGGTCTTCTCGTCCGATACGGACATCTGCTTCTCTCCCGGTGTGTACGGAGACTGCTTGCCGACGGTTGCAACCGGCGGTGCCCCGGATTCATTCCGGGTCGGGCGGGTCTTTGCTTCTTTCATGCTCGCACACCATGTCCACGAGTGCGGACGGCGAATTCGTCACATCGACACTATGGACATCGTCAACGTGACGTGAAGCAGTTATGATAGATAGCGTCATTTAGACGAAAAGGTTTCCCCGAAGACCCGAATGAAAGGGTGCGTGACGTGACCACCGCCCAGCCCCTGGATGTGCAGCCGACGCCGCTCGCCCTGCTCCTGCTCGGCCGCGAGGCCGACCCGAAGAGCGAGCGCGGTGTGGAGTGTCCCGGCGATCTGCCGTCGCCCTCCGACCCGGACCTCGTGGAGCGCGCCCGCGCGGCCAAGGAGAAGCTCGGGGACAAGGTCTTCGTGCTCGGCCACCACTACCAGCGCGACGAGGTCATCCAGTTCGCCGATGTCACCGGCGACTCCTTCAAGCTCGCCCGCGACGCTGCGGCCAAGCCCGAGGCCGAGTACATCGTCTTCTGCGGCGTGCACTTCATGGCGGAGTCGGCCGACATCCTCACCGGTGACGACCAGAAGGTCGTCCTGCCCGACCTCGCGGCCGGCTGCTCGATGGCCGACATGGCCACCGCCGAGCAGGTCGCCGAGTGCTGGGACGTGCTGACCGAGGCCGGCATCGCCGAGCAGGTCGTGCCCGTCTCGTACATGAACTCCTCGGCCGACATCAAGGCCTTCACCGGCAAGCACGGGGGCACCATCTGCACCTCGTCCAACGCCGAGCGGGCCCTGAACTGGGCCTTCGAGCAGGGCGAGAAGGTGCTGTTCCTGCCGGACCAGCACCTGGGCCGCAACACCGCGGTCCGCGACATGGGCATGTCCCTGGACGACTGCGTGCTCTACAACCCGCACAAGCCGAACGGCGGCCTGACCGTCGAGGAGCTGCGGGCGGCCAAGATGATCCTGTGGCGCGGCCACTGCTCGGTGCACGGCCGGTTCTCGCTGGACTCGGTGAACGACGTCCGCGAGCGCATCCCGGGCGTGAACGTGCTCGTCCACCCCGAGTGCCGGCACGAGGTCGTCGCCGCCGCGGACTACGTGGGCTCGACCGAGTACATCATCAACACCCTGGAGGCGGCCCCGGCCGGTTCCAAGTGGGCGATCGGCACCGAGCTGAACCTCGTCCGCCGACTGGCGAACCGTTTCGCCGATCAGGACAAGGAGATCGTCTTCCTCGACAAGACCGTCTGCTTCTGCTCGACGATGAACCGCATCGACCTCCCCCACCTGGTGTGGACCCTGGAGTCGCTGGCCGAGGGCAACCTCGTCAACCGGATCCGGGTCGACGAGGAGACGGAGAGCTTCGCCAAGCTCGCCCTGGAGCGGATGCTGGCGCTGCCGTAGCGCTTCTCCTCCGGATACCCCCGGATACGCCCGAAGGGCGCCCCGCATCGTGCGGGGCGCCCTTCGGCGTACGCGCGGCGTCTAGACGTCGAGGGCGTCCAGCAGCGACGTGTCCGTGTCGGTGTTCGCGTCGGTCGGCTGCTCCGGGATCTCCACGCCGCCCTTCTTCGCCGCCTTCTTCTTCGCGCGGCGCTCCTTGCGGAGCTCCACCATCGCGTAGAGCGTCGGGACGAGCAGCAGGGTCAGCAGCGTCGACGTGATCAGGCCGCCGATCACCACGACGGCCAGCGGCTGGGCGATGAAGCCGCCCTCGCCGGTGATGCCGAGGGCCATCGGCAGCAGGGCGAAGATCGTCGCCAGGGCGGTCATCAGGATCGGGCGGAGCCGGTGCCGGCCGCCCTCGATCACCGCTTCGACGACGCCCAGACCCTGGGCCCGGTACTGGTTGATCAGGTCGATCAGGACGATCGCGTTGGTGACGACGATGCCGATGAGCATCAGCATGCCGATCATCGCCGGGACACCCATGGCCGTGCCGGTGATCACCAGCAGGCCGATGGCCCCCGTCGCGGCGAACGGGATCGAGACCAGCAGGATCAGCGGCTGGATCAGCGACCGGAAGGTCGCCACCAGCAGCATGAAGACGATCGCGACGGCCGCGAACATCGCCAGGAGGAGGTTGATCTGGGCCTCCTCCAGGTCCTCGGTGGCACCGCCGACGGTGGCGGTGGCGCCCTTCGGCAGGTCGAGCTTGGCGATCTTCTGCGTGAGGGCGTTGCCCACCGCGCCGGTGTCGTCACCGGTCGGCTTGGCCGTGACCGTCGCGGAGCGGGCGCCGTCGATCCGGGTCATGGAGACCGGGCCGGGGACCAGTTCGACGGTGGCGACGTCGCCCAGCTTCAGCGGGCCGACGGGCAGGGCCTTCAGCTCGGCCAGGGTGGTGGCCGGCTTCGCCGAGGTGATGAGGACGTCGCGCTCGCTGTCGTCGAGGATCGCCTTGGCGGTCGGGGTGCCCCGGACGGCCTGGGCGACGATCGCGCCGAGCGAGGTGGTGTCGAGACCGGCGTCGGCGGCCTTGTCGTTCGCCTTCACCGAGATGCGCGGGACGGACTGCGAGAGGTCGCTCTGGACGTCGGTGACGTCCGCCAGCTCGGCCACCGCGGTGCGGACCTGCTCGGAGGCCTGCTTCAGGACCTCCGGGTCGGCGGCCTTCACGACCACGCTCAGGTCCTGGTTGCCGAAGCCGTCGCCCGCGGCGATCGTGGTGTCGCCGATGCCGTCGAGCGCGCCGAGCGCCGTGTCGATGGCGTCCCGGGTCTTCTCGTACGAGGCGGACTCCTCCAGGCTGACCTTGTAGGTGGCCTGGTGGGAGCCGGTGGCGCCGCCGAAGGCCGCCATGAAGCCGGAGGAGCCGACGGTGACCTGGTAGTCCTTGACGCCGTCGGTCTCCGCGAGGACCTTCTCGATCTTCTTCGCGGCCTCGTCGGTGGCGTCGAGGCCGGTGCCGGGCTCCAGCTCCTGCCGGATGTTGAGCACCTCCTGCTCGCCGGGCTCGAAGAAGTTCGTCTTCAGGAGGCCGCCCATGCCGACGGTGCCGGCCAGCACGGCGAGCGCGATGGCCACGCTGGTGAGCCGGCGCCGGGTCGCGAACCGCAGGACCGGCACGTACGCGCGCTGGAGACGGCTCTTCTCCTCCTTCTCCTCGGCCAGGCGGCGGGCCCGCTCCGGGTCCTCGGACGCGCCCTTGGGCGCGCGCAGGAACCAGTACGAGAGGACCGGGACCACGGTCAGGGAGACCAGCAGCGAGGCGAGCAGGGCCGCCGTCACCGTCAGCGAGAACGAGCCGAACATCTCGCCGACGATGCCGCCGACCAGGCCGATCGGCAGGAACACGGCGACGGTGGTGAGGGTCGAGGAGGTGACGGCGCCCGCCACCTCGCGGACCGCGGTGAGGATCGCGCTCCGGCGCTCCTCGCCGTAGCCCAGGTGCCGCTTGATGTTCTCCAGGACCACGATCGAGTCGTCGACGACCCGGCCGATGGCGATGGTGAGCGCGCCGAGGGTCAGCATGTTGAGCGAGAGGTCGCGGGCCCACAGCACGATGAGGGCGAGGACGACCGAGAGCGGGATGGAGACCGCGGTGACCAGGGTCGAGCGGATCGACGCGAGGAAGACCAGGATCACCAGGACGGCCATGACGAGGCCGAGCGCGCCCTCGGTGGTCAGGCCGGAGACGGCCTTGGCGACGGCCGGACCCTGGTCCGAGACGATGGTGAGCTCGGCGCCTGCGCCGAGGTCGCGGCGCAGCTCGGGGAGCTTCTCCTCGACCGCGTCGGAGATGGAGACGGCGCTGCCGTCCTTGTCCATGGTGGCCATGACGGCGAGGGTCGGCTTGCCGTTGGTGCGGGTGAGGGAGACGCGCGGCGACTCCTCCTGCCGCACGGCGGCGACGTCGCCGAGGCGGACCGCCTTGCCCTTGCCGGGGACGGCCGCCGGGATGCGCAGGTCCTCGATCTGCCGGAGCGAGGTGTAGCCGCCGCCGATCTGGATCGTGCGGGACTTGCCGGCCTCCGAGAAGGCGCCGGCCGGCATCGTGGCGCCGCCGGAGCGCAGGGCCTCGGCGAGCTTCATGGTGGTGAGTCCGGCGGCGGCGAGCTTCCGCTCGTCGGGGGTGACGGAGACCTGGAGGTCCTGGACGCCGCTGACGGCGACCTGGCCGACGCCGTCGATGTCCTCCAGGGCGGGCACGACGGTCCGCTCCAGCTGGTCGGCGAGGGCCTGCTGGTCCTTGTCCGACGCGGCGGCGAGGACGACGGTCGGCATGTCGTCGGTCGAGCCGGCGACCACCTGCGGGTCGACGGCATCGGGCAGCTGGGCCCGGGCGCGGTTCACGGCCTGCTGGACGTCGGCGACGAGCTGCTTCGTCGACTCGTCGCCGTAGTCGAAGGAGGCCATGACGACGGCCATGCCCTCGGAGGCGGTGGACGTGACCGACTTGAGCCCGTCGACGGCCTTGAGGCTGTTCTCCAGCGGCTCGACGACCTGCTTCTCGACCACATCGGGAGAGGCGCCCTGGTACGGGGCGAGGACCGAGACCATGGGGAGCTCGATCGAGGGCAGCAGTTGCTGCTTCAGCTGCGGGATCGCGATCGCCCCGAACAGGATCGCGACGATGGACATCAGCCCGATCAGGGCCCTTTGCGCGAGGCTGAATCTGGACAGCCAGGACATGGGGTCTCTCTTCTGTGGCGTACTCGTCGGCAGGCGGGAGCAGCGAAGACCCGGGCCTTGATCCGCCGGAGATGCCCCCCGCCTATACGATCTGCCATCCGCGGCCGGAAGTCCTCGGCCCCCGGGTGCACTTCCTTATCCCGCGCATACCGCGTCTGGAGTACGCCGGTGTGATCCGTCAGTCCACCCGGGGACGTACCAGTCCCGATTCGTAGGCCGTGACCACCAGCTGGGCCCGGTCGCGGGCGCCCAGCTTCGCCATGGCCCGGTTGACGTGGGTCTTCACGGTGAGCGGGCTGACGTCGAGCCGCTCGGCGATCTCGTCGTTCGACAGTCCGCCCGCGACGAGGACGAGGACCTCGCGCTCGCGGGCGGTCAGGGCGGCGAGGCGTTCGGAGCGGGCCTTGCCGCCGCCGTCGCCGGTGTCCGCGCCCGACCCCGCGCCCTGGGCGAGGAAGGTGGCGATCAGGCCCTTCGTGGCGGCCGGGGAGAGCAGCGCCTCGCCGGCGTGCGCGATCCGGATCGCGCCGAGCAGCTCCTCGGGTTCGGCGCCCTTGCCGAGGAAGCCGGAGGCTCCGGCGCGCAGCGACTGCACGACGTACTCGTCGACCTCGAAGGTGGTCAGCATGACGATCCGTACGTCCGCGAGCTCGGGATCGGCGGTGATCATGCGGGTGGCGGCCAAGCCGTCCGTGCCCGGCATGCGGATGTCCATCAGGACGACGTCGGGCCGCTCGGAGCGGGCGAGGGCGACGGCCTCGGCGCCGTCGGGCGCCTCGCCGACGACCTCCATGTCCGGCTCGGAGTTCACCAGGACCTTGAAGGCGCTGCGCAGCAGGGCCTGGTCGTCGGCGAGCAGTACCCGGATCGTCATGTGTCCTCCCCCGTGCGGGACGTCACCGGCAGTATCGCCTGGACGCGGAAGCCGCCGCCGTACCGGGGGGCGGCGGTCAGGGTGCCGCCGAGCGCGCCGACCCGCTCGCGCATGCCGAGGAGGCCGTGGCCGCCGGATCCCTCGGGCGCCCCGGTCTGCGGGACGCCGTTGTCGAGGACGGTGATCTCGACCGTACGGCCCACCCGGACGACGCTGACCTCGGCCTCGGCGTCCGGTCCCGCGTGCTTGCGCACGTTGGTCAGCGCCTCCTGCACGATCCGGTACGCGGCGAGGTCGACCGTCGCGGGCAGCGGCTTCTCGCCGTCGGCGCGCGCCACGGCGACCGGGAGGCCCGCCTTCCGGAAGCTGTCGAGCAGCCCGTCGAGGACGGCGAGCCCCGGGGCGGGCTCGGTGGGCGCCTCGGGGTCGCCGGACTGGCGCAGCAGGCCGACGGTGGCGCGCAGCTCGTCGAGCGCGGAGCGGCTCGCCTCGCGGACGTACGAGAGGGCCTCCTTCGCCTGGTCCGGGCGCTTGTCCATGACGTGGGCGGCGACGCCGGCCTGCACGTTCACCAGGGCGATGTGGTGGGCGACGACGTCGTGGAGGTCGCGGGCGATCCGCAGCCGCTCCTCGGCCACCCGGCGGCCCGCCTCCTCCTCCCTGGTCCGCTCGGCCCGCTCGGCCCGTTCCCTGATCGCGTCGACGAACGCCCGGCGGCTGCGGACGGCGTCCCCGGCCGCGGCCGCCATGCCGGTCCAGGCGAACACCCCGAGGTTCTCCTGCGCGTACCAGTGCGTCGGCCCGAAGATCATGGCCGCGGCGGTGAGCAGCGCCATCGTGGCCAGGCCGACCCGCCAGGTGGTGGGCCGGTCCGTGCGGGCGGCGACCGTGAAGAGCGCGACGACCACGCTCATCGCGATCGGCGCCGGCCGGCTCGCGCTCACCAGCTCGAAGAGGCTGATCGCCACGGTGAAGCAGAGCACGGCGAACGGCCTGCGGCGGCGCAGCACCAGCGCGGCCGCCCCGAGGACCATGACCAGCACGCTCCACACGTCCGGCGCGTGGTCGCCGAACGTCGGCCCGTCCGGACTTCCGTGCGGGTCGGTGAACGACGCGGCGATCATGGACACGAGCACGCCGAAGGCCAGCACCGCGTCGAAGGCCGGCGGATGGGCCCGGAACCCGTCACGCACACGGGCGTACGGGGTCCCGGTGGAGGGGCCGCTGGGAGTCACGGGGGACAACGGTACGGGGCCGCGCTCGGAAGCCGAAGAGGGCGGGCTCGAGGCGGCGCTCCGGAACAGGTGCGGAGGCGGGGCGGAGGCGGTACCGGCCGGGTTCGGGGGCCAGAGACGACGGGGCCTCCGGGAGCCGGAGGGACTGGGGCTGCGGGAGCCGGAGAAGCCGGGCTAAGCGTCGGGCCCGGGAAGTCGGGCGGGCGGGCCGGGCTCGGGAGCCGGAGGCAGCGGGGCTGTGGGAGCCGGAGAGGTCCGGCCCCAAGAGTCGGGCGGGGCGGGGCATGCTCGGGGGGGCCGGATGCGGAGGCGGGCGGGCCGGGTGTGGCCGGAGGCGCGGCGGTCCCGGCGCCCGTGGGGGCGGCGGGACCGTCGGGTGAGGGGTCAGCCCGGGATGAGGCCGTCGTCGGAGAGCATCGCGCGGACCTCGTCGAGGCTGGCGTCCGGAGCCGGGAGGATCAGTTCCGAGGGCTCCAGGGCGTCGTCGGGGAGGGGCTCACCGAGCCGCCGGACGGCGTCGAGCAGGCCGCCGAGCGTGCCCCGGAAGCCTTCCTGGTCCCCCGACTCCATCTCCGCGAGCAGCTCGTCGTCGAGTCCGTTCAACTCGGCGAGGTGGCTGTCGGCCAGCTTCCACTGGCCCTCCCCCATGATCCGCACGATCATGACGCGTCCTGTCTGTCGCCTACTTCTCGAAGCGCGGGTGGGACTGCTGGGTGCGGTCCTGCGGCGCGGCCGCGCCACCGCCCTCGATGGCCTGCTGCTGCGCCGACGGGCCGCCGGCCAGTTCGGCCTTCATCCGCTGGAGCTCGAGTTCGACGTCCGTACCGCCGGAGAGCCGGTCCAGCTCCGCCTGGATGTCGTCCTTCGCGAGCCCGGACTGGTCGTCCAGGGCGCCCGAGGCGAGCAGCTCGTCGATCGCGCCCGCGCGCGCCTGGAGCTGGGCGGTCTTGTCCTCGGCCCGCTGGATCGCGAGACCGACGTCGCTCATCTCCTCCGAGATGCCGGAGAAGGACTCGGCGATCCGGGTCTGCGCCTGGGCCGCCGTGTAGGTCGCCTTGATGGTCTCCTTCTTGGTGCGGAAGGCGTCGACCTTGGCCTGGAGGCGCTGGGCGGCGAGGGTGAGCTTCTCCTCCTCGCCCTGCAGCGTCTGGTGCTGCACCTCCAGGTCGCTGACCTGCTGCTGGAGCGCGGCCCGCCGGGACAGCGCCTCGCGGGCCAGGTCCTCGCGGCCGAGCGCCAGCGCCTTGCGGCCCTGGTCCTCCAGCTTGGCGGACTGGCCCTGCAACTGGTTCAGCTGGAGTTCGAGCCGCTTGCGGGAGGTGGCGACGTCGGCTACGCCGCGCCGCACCTTCTGCAGCAGCTCCAGCTGCTTCTGGTAGGAGTAATCGAGCGTCTCGCGCGGATCCTCGGCCCGGTCAAGGGCCTTGTTCGCCTTCGCGCGGAAGATCATCCCCATACGCTTCATGACACCGCTCATGGGCTTCGCGCGCCCCCTTCTGACGGACTTCGGCTCCAGCTCTCCAACAGGATCCACAGTACGGGCCCTGTCTCCATTACCGCACTGTTCGGAGCTCGATGCGCTCCTCCCCAAGGACGACTGCGGGCGGCGCTTCCTCCGGCCCAGGGTGTAGATGGATCTAGGGGAAACCACGCCAGTCCTTCGTGCGTACGACCAGAGACGCAGTCCGTTAGCGGATCGTTCCCGCCCCGCATGGGGTTCATGCCCACCACCCCGTACCCTTGGGTTTTGTGTTCCGTAGCCGTTCGAAGGACGAGAAGGCCCCCACCGACAAGGTGACGGCGGACCTCTCCACCAAGCAGCCCCGCGACCCCGAGGCCCCCAAGGGCCGCCCGACCCCGAAGCGGAGTGAAGCGCAGACCCAGCGTCGGCGTGCCGCGACGGTGCCGACCGACCGCAAGGAGGCCGCCAAGCGCCAGCGCGACGCACGCCGCTCCGACCTGGCCCGTCAGCGCGAGGCGCTGGCGAGCGGCGACGAGCGTTACCTGCCGGCCCGCGACAAGGGTCCGGTCCGCCGTTTCGTGCGCGACTTCGTCGACTCGCGGTTCGCGATCGCCGAGTTCTTCCTGCCGATGGCCGTCGTGATCCTCGTGCTGTCGCTGTTCGGCAACGCCAACCGGGCGCTGCAGAACATCTCCCTGCTGCTCTGGCTCGGTGTGATCATCCTGATCGTCATCGACTCGATCGGCATCTGGCTCCGGCTGCGCAAGCAGCTGAACGAGCGCTTCCCGAACGAGCCGAAGCGCGGCGCCATCGCCTACGGTCTGATGCGTACGCTCCAGATGCGCCGACTGCGACTGCCGAAGCCGCAGGTCAAGCGCGGAGAGCGGCCCTGAGCGCCGACAGCTCGGAGCGCGGCGAACCCACCCTCGGCGAGGGCGCTTTCGGTGCGGCCACCTCGGAGGCGGGCGGTCCGGTACTGCCCGCCGTCGCGCAGCCGACCGGTCCCGGCGGCCTGCGCGACACCATCCGCCAGGAGATCGTCGCCCGCCAGCTCGACGAGCAGATATCCGGCCGCTACCCCGTGGGGCAGCGGCTGCGCATCCTCGACGCCGGCATGGGGCAGGGCGCGCAGACGCTGCGCCTCGCCCGGGCCGGGCACACCGTGACCGGCCTTGAGGCCGACCCTGAGCTCCTCAAGGCGGCGCGCGAGTCGCTGGCGACGGAGCCCGCCGGAATCCGCGAGCGGGTCCGGATGATCGAGGGCGACGGTCGCGAGACCGGTGTCCACTTCCTCCCCGGCAGTTTCGACGTGGTCCTCTGCCACGGCGTGCTCATGTACGCGGACGAGCCGGACGCGCTGCTCGCGGGCCTGGCCCGGATGCTGGCGCCCGGCGGTCTGCTCTCCCTGGTGGTGCGGAACGCGGAGGCGCTCGCCATGCGGCCGGGTCTCGCCGGCGACTGGTCGGGGGCGCTCGCGGCCTTCGAATCCGACGTCTACACCGACGACCACGGCGTGAAGGTGCGGGCCGACCGCCTCGACGCGCTGACGACGACGCTCGCGGGCATCGCGGCGCCGCTGCACGCCTGGTACGGGGTACGGGTCTTCACGGACGGCGTCCCCGCCGGCGCGGGCCTGCCCGCCGCCGAGGAGCTCGACCGGCTGCTCGCCGCCGAGGACCGGGCGGGACGCGTGGAGCCGTACCGGCGGATCGCCGCCCTGCTGCACCTCTGCGGAGTACGGCGGGCCTAGGCTCCCGCCCCTCCCGTGGCTCACCGCGTACGCGCACCCGCGCGTGGACGTGCCGTACTCCGGCGCGGCGGAAGGGAGCGGGGAGCCCCGCGCCCCCTTCCGGGCGCCCGGGGGTCAGCTCTCGGCGTCGAGGGGCATGGGGCCGTAGATCTTGGTGCCGTCTTCGGAGAGGGTGACCTGGTCGGCGCCGCCGCCGAGGAGGTCACGCCAGTGTTCGCCGATCCAGCTTTCGGCGTCGCCCTGGGTGGTGAACTCCTCGGGGGTCACCACCGGGTCGACCTGTGTGCCGTCGGACTTCTCGAACCGCCACGTCCATGCCATGTCCGCCTCCTGGCGCTCACCGGATGATCGGTTTCCTGCCCGCAGCGTAGCCGGGCGCGCACGCCTCGCGGCGGCGCGGGAGGATCTGAGGGTGGAACTGACTCTGCTCGGCACCGGAGCCCCGCTCGGACTGCCCCGCCCCGCATGCCCCTGCGCCGTGTGCGCGCTCTCCCGCGGAATCCGGGCGCGGGCCGCGACGGCGCTGCTCATCGACGGGGCGCTGCTGCTCGACCTGACCCCGGGGGCCGCGCTGGCGGCGGCTCGTTCGGGGCATTCGCTCGTGGGTGTGCGGCAGGTGCTGCTCACGCATCCGCACGACGGTCCCGCGGTGGAGGTGCCGGCGGGACTGCCGACGGCGGGGCGGGTGCCGGACGGCCGGGAGTTGACGCTGATCAGCGGGCACACGGTGCGGGCGGTGCCGATGGACTCCCCCGGCACGGGGTACGAGGTGACGTCGGCGGACGGCGAGCGGTTGCTGTACCTGCCGCCGGGCGGGGCTCCGGCGGGGCTGTCGGAGGACCACCGGGTGCCGTACGACATGGTGATCGGCGATGTGACGGGCCGCCCGGACGGGCTGGCGCGGCTGCGGGCGACCGGGGCGGTCGGGCCGGCCACCGAGGTGATCGCGGTGCACCTGGACCACGACGCGCCGACGGGGGCCGAGCTGGACCGGCGGCTGGCGGCGGCGGGCGCGCGGACGGTGCCGGACGGGACGACGCTGTACGTGGGCGAGTACCACGAGGTGCCGGACGTGCCGCGGCGGACGCTGGTGACCGGCGGGGCAAGGTCGGGGAAGTCGGTGGAGGCCGAGCGGCGCCTGGAGGCCTTCCCCGAGGTGCTGTACGTGGCGACGGGCGGGTCCCGGGAGGGCGACGCGGAGTGGGCGCAGCGGGTGGGCCTGCACCGGGAGCGGCGGCCGGGTTCCTGGCGTACCGCCGAGACCTGCGACCTCGTGCCGCTGCTCGCCGGGGACGGGCCCGCGCTGCTGATCGACTGCCTGTCGCTGTGGCTGACGGACGCCATGGACCGGGTGGGTGCCTGGGACGACGAGAAGTGGGCGGACGGCGGGCAGGCCGCGCTGCGGGAGCGTACGGCGGAGCTGGTGGCGGCGGTGCGGGCGACGGGCCGCACGGTCGTCGCGGTGACGAACGAGGTGGGCTCGGGCGTGGTGCCGGGCACCTCGGCGGGGCGCCGGTTCCGGGACGAACTGGGTCGGCTGAACGCGGCCTTCGCCGACGAGTGCGAGCAGGTCCTCCTGGTGGTCGCAGGACAGCCGCTGGTGCTGCGCGGGTAGGGTGCGATCACCGATGGCCACCGGACAGGCCCTAGCTGATTGTCACAAGGCGGAACCCGTGAACCTGGACGACTTCTCCGATCTGATCGAGCGCCCCGACGGCGGGATCCGGCGTGACGCCGAGGAGCGCCGGGAGCGGCTGGTCGTGCCGCCCGGGGCGCTGGGGCGCCTGGACGAGCTGGGCGAGTGGCTGGCGGCCGCGCAGGCGACCGTCAAGGTGCGGGCGATCGAGCAGCCGAGGGTGGTGCTGTTCGCCGGTGACCACGGAGTGGCCTCGCTCGGCGTGTCCGGCCGTGCGGCGGGCACCGCGCACGAGCTGGTGCGGGCGGTCCTGGACGGGGCGAGCCCGGTCGCCGTGCTCGCCCGCTCGATGAACGTGCCGGTACGGGTCGTGGACGCCGGTCTGGACTGCGAGCCGGAGTTGCTGCCCGCCGACGTGGTGCGGCGCCGGGTGCGGCGCGGCAGCGGCCGGATCGACGTGGAGAACGCGCTGACGGTCGAGGAGACGGAGGCGGCGGTCCGGCTCGGCATGGCGATCGCCGACGAGGAGGCGGACTCGGGAACCGATCTGGTGGTGCTCGGTGATCTGAGCGTCGGCGGGTCGACGCCGGCGTCGACGCTGATCGCGGCGCTGTGCGGGACGGACGCCTCGGTGGTGACCGGCCGGGGCGGCGCCGGGATCGACGATCTGGCCTGGATGCGCAAGTGCGCGGCGATCCGGGACGCGCTGCGGCGGGCCCGTCCGGTGCTCGGCGATCAGCTGGAGCTGCTCGCGGCGGTCGGCGGGGCGGACCTGGCGGCGATGACCGGTTTCCTGCTGCAGGCGTCGGTGCGGCGGATGCCGGTGATCCTGGACGGTGTGGTGGGTGCGGCCTGTGCGCTGGTGGCGCAGCGGGCGGCGTTCCGGGCGCCGGACTGGTGGCTTGCGGGCCAGGTGAGCGGGGAGCCGGCGCAGTCGAAGGCGCTGGACCGGATGGCGCTCAACCCGTTGCTCGACCTCGGCGTCCATGTGGGTGAGGGAACCGGGGCATTGCTCGCGCTTCCCCTCGTCCAGGCCGCGGCGGCGCTCGCCGCGGAGCTGCCCGAGCGTCCGGATCCGGCCATGTCGGCCTCATCGGATTCCTCGGACGCCGCGGCCGCCTCGGCGGCGCCGGACGGGGAGCGCTGAGGAAGGACGGACCGGAGGGCTCCGGAGCGGTCGGCGCGCCACGCGCGCGGCCGCCTCCGGGCGTCTCGGCACGGCAAGCAACGCCCCATATGATCGCTTTTCATGGGAGAGGTCCGTTTGTCCGCCGAAGCAGCGCCCCGGGGCACCACCGTCCGATCGCGGCGCAGCGCCGCGTTCGCCGTCTGGTACCTGCGCGTCGTCACGTTCATCAACTTCCTGAGCGCCGTCTGGGTCTCCTTCGGACAGGACCTGCGCCGGCACAACGAGGACAACTACTTCACGCCGTACATGCTCACGGCGGGCTTCGCCTCGGGGGTCTTCACCCTCTTCCTGGCCATCACCATGCGGCGCCGCAAACGAGCCGCCTGGATCCTCAACATGGTGCTCGGCGGCCTCTTCCTGCTGCTCTTCGCGCTCGTGATGGTCTTCCCCGAGATCCGGCAGCACGCCCAGAACTGGATCTCGCTCGGCCTGACCGCCGCCTTCGTCGTGGCGCTGCTGCTCGGCCGCAAGGAGTTCTACGCGAAGGGCGACCGCTCCAACCCGCTGCTCGCCGCCGCCGTCGCCGCCGGCGGCCTGCTCGTCACCTCGCTGCTCGCCGCCGTCCTGGTCACCGTCACCAACACGTCCACGGTCCCCTCCACCTTCCTGGAGCGCTGGCGGTACGGCGTGATGCGGCTGATCACCCTGGCCGCCGACGACTCGCGCCTGCCCGGGATCTCCACCCCCGGCTGGGTCGACGTCACCATCAACGTGCTGTCCACGCTGCTCCTGTTCGCCGTGCTCTTCGCGGCCTTCCGGTCCCGGCGGGCCACCGACCCGCTGACCGAGGAGGACGAGGAGCGGTTGCGGATCCTCCTCGACAAGCACGGCGACCGGGACTCGCTCGGCTACTTCTCGCTGCGCCGCGAGAAGAGCGTCGTGTGGTCGCCGAGCGAGAAGGCGGCCGTCACCTACCGGGTGGTGGGCGGGGTGTCCCTCGCCTCCGGCGACCCGATCGGCGACCCCGAGGCCTGGCCCGGCGCCATCGAGCCCTGGCTGGCCGAGGCCCGCGAGCACGGCTGGATCCCGGCGGTGATGGGCGCGAGCGAGGAGGCCGGGGTCATCTACGCCCGGCACGGCCTCGACGCCCTGGAGCTCGGCGACGAGGCGATCGTGGAGACCGACGAGTTCACCCTGGACGGCCGGGCCATGCGGACGGTCCGGCAGGCGTACAACCGGGTCAAGCGGGCCGGTTACGAGGTCCGGATCCGGCGCCACGAGGACATTCCGGCCGACGAGACGGCCGAGCTGCTGCGCAAGGCCGACGACTGGCGGGACGGGGCCACCGAGCGGGGCTTCTCGATGGCCCTCGGCCGGCTCGGCGACCCCAGCGACGGCCGCTGCGTGATGCTGGAGTGCACCGACGAGCAGGGCGAGCTGCGGGCCGTGCTGTCCTTCGTGCCGTGGGGACCGAAGGGGCTCTCGCTCGACCTGATGCGCCGTGACCGGGATTCCGAGAACGGACTGATGGAGTTCATGGTCATCGAACTCCTCCAGCGCGCGAAGGAGATCGGGATCACTCAGGTCTCACTGAACTTCGCGATGTTCCGCTCCGTCTTCGAACGTGGCTCGAAGCTCGGGGCGGGACCCGTGCTGCGCATGTGGCGTTCGCTGCTCAGCTTCTTCTCCCGCTGGTGGCAGATCGAGTCGCTGTACCGCGCCAACGCCAAGTACCGACCCATCTGGGAGCCCCGATTCATGCTCTTCGAGAAGAGTGCCGACCTGCTGCGCATCGGCCTCGCCGCCGGTCGGGCCGAGGGCTTCCTGGAGGCCCCCGTCCTGCCGAAGTGGATGCACCGCAGGCATCTGGAGAGCGGGCGTTGAGCGGGGGCTTCGAGGGATTCGCCCGCCGCGAGTGGGGGCCGCTGTTCACCACCGTACGGACCGGGCTCGTCACCCGGCGGTGGCGCGCGATGCCGATGACGCTGGCCGCCGTCTGCCTCACCGCCCTGTTCCAGGTCGTGCAGAACCAGGACTGGGGCTACCAGCCGGTCCAGGACATCGGTTCCGTACGGGCCGAGGACCCCCTGTGGCTCTCGCTGCTCCGGACCCCGCTCTCGTTGTTCGTCCCCGCGCTCGACCTGCCCGTGTGGGGCGCCCTCGCCCAGGTGCTGCTGGTGTTCGGGATCGCCGAGATCTGCCTCGGGCGGTGGCGGACGCTCGCCGTCGCCTACCTGGCGACCCTGGGCGGCACCCTCTACGCGCGCGTGGGCATCGCCCTCGGCCCCGACAGCCCCCTCGGGCTGCCCGCCACCGACGCGCAGGTCGTCGACACCGGCCCGTCGGCGGCCGTCGTGGGCCTCGCCGTCTACGTCTGCTGGCGGTACGGGGCCCGGTGGACGGGCGGGCTCGTCGTGCTGGCGATGGTGATCGAGGTGGTGATCAAGCCGAACCTGGCGGGCAAGGAGCACCTCGCGGCGATCACCGCCGTCCTCGTCCTGATCGCCGTCCAGGCCTGGCGCGAGCGGCGTCAGGACGGGGGCGCGCCCCGCCCGGGCACGCGCTCCTGGAAGCCGCCGATCACGTCCTGAACGCGGCGCCGCACCTTGGTCCAGCGCTTGTCGTGACGGTACGCGCGGATCGCGCAGCGGGCCCTGGCCCGGTGGCGGCGGCCGTAGAAGCGCCGGAACCACCAGGAGCCGGGGCGGGCCAGGCGGACGGCGCCGACGATCGCGACGAACGGGATCAGGGTCCCGATCACGGCCATCCGGACCTTCCCCTTCACCAGGGTGACCAGGACGAGGAGGAAGTTCAGCACCAGGGTGAGGATGAAGGTGGTGCGGTCCTGGCGCTCGTCCGCCGTCATGTCGTTGACGCCGAGCGGCGAGAAGCCGCTCAGGGCGAGCCCCACCAGCGCCGCGGTGAGGACGACCACCTCCACGCTCTTGCGGCCCTCGTCCGTCCAGTACACGTCGTCCAGGTGGAGGATCAGCGCGAACTCGTCGAGGACGAGGCCCGCGCCGATCCCGAAGACCACGGCGAAGACGCCGGCGCCGACGCCGTACCGGTCGCTGGCCACCGCGCCGAATCCGCCGACGACGGTGAGGACGACGCCGGGGACGACGTGATGGATGTGGAGCCCTCCGGAGGAGACGTTCCGGAAAGGTCCCTTCCCCGCCCGGATGAGCCGGGTGACGGTGCGGGTGACCAGGAATGTCAGGACGAAGGAGGTCAGAGCGAGCAGCATCGGGACCTTGCCCGGCTCGACGATGTTGCGGGAGAACCAGTGACCCATGCCACCCCGTTCCGATATGCGCGATATGCGCAATCTACCGTCCGGAAGCGGCGATTACCCTGCCCGGATGGACGGCCTGCGTTTCGCCTTCGGCACCCTCACGGTGTTCCCCGCCCGCATCACCCGCTGGGACCGGGACGCGGCGCGCGCCGGCATGCTCTGCGCCCCCGTGGCCGGCCTGGTCGTGGGACTCTCCGCCGCCGCGCTCGGCGGCACGCTCCTGCTGCTCGGTGCCGGCCCGCTGCTCTCGGCCGTCGCCGCCACCGCCGTCCCCGCCGTGCTCACCCGCGGCCTCCACCTCGACGGCCTCGCCGACACGGCCGACGGCCTCGGCAGCGCCAAGCCGGCCGAGGACGCGCTGCGCATCATGAAGCAGTCGGACATCGGGCCGTTCGGCGTCATCGCGCTCGTCCTCGTCCTCCTCGCCCAGGTCGCCGCACTGTTCCGGCTGTACGAGCAGAGCTGGGCGCACGGCACCGTCGCCATCACGCTCGCCGCCACCGTCGCCCGCCTCGCCCTCACCCACGCCTCCCGCCACGGCGTCCCGGCCGCCCGGCCCGAAGGCCTCGGCGCGATCGTCGCGCAGACCGTCCCGGTCCGCTCCTCGACCTTCTCCACCGCCGTCGTCCTCGTCGCCTGCGCGGCCGTGGGCCTCCTCTCCTCCCCGTACGACGCCGTCCGCAACGTCCTCGCCGCCGGCGCCGCCCTCGGCGCGGCCGCGCTCCTCCTCCGCCGCTGCGTCCGCCGGTTCGGCGGGGTCACGGGCGACGTCTTCGGCGCCGTCGAGGAGACCGCGGCGACGATGGCCCTGGTGGCGCTGACCCTCGGGTGATCGTTCCGTGACCCTCCGGCGGGCAACCCTCCGCTCCGCCGCCGGGTCTTGAAGGCGTGATCAGACACGCTGTCCGCGCCTCCGCCCTGCTCGCCGCCGCGGTCCTCTCCCTCACCGCCTGCGGCGGCGGCGACACCGCGACCCCGGGCGCCACGGCCCATCCGGTGTTCTCCGAGCCGCTCGCCCGGCAGGTCCACCTCGCCCTGCGGCACACCCAGGAGACCGGCGGCGCCGACTTCCGCCAGACCGTCACCTTCGGCGCGGGCAAGGACACGGCCGTCCAGGACCTCACCGGACGGCTGGACTTCGCGGGCTCGCGCGGCGAGGCGGCGAGCCGCTGGAGCCTCACCCCGGGCTTCCCGGAGGACGCCCGGGAGACGATCCTGGGCACCCTGCCCGGGCGCGGCACCGGAGACGCGGCCGGGCGCTACACCGTGGACACCCGCGCCATCCACTACCGCCCGGACTCCACCGCGTACTGGCTGAGGTACGAGGGCGACATCGAGCCGCTCTGGGGCATCGACTCGATCAGCCATCTGCGGGGCACCGAGGGCGCGATCGGCGGCACGCTCCTGGAGGTGCTGAGCGCCGTACGGCCCACCGCGCAGCCGACGACGACCGACGGCGGCCGGTCGTACCGGGCGGACTTCCCGCTCGGCGCGGCCCTCGACCTCTTCCCGTACGACCTGCGCACGGAGTTCGTCTCCGGCCCCCTGCACGCGACGGACCCGAGCCCGCCGGTCCCGGTGACCGTGGACGTCGACCGCGAGGGCCGGATCGTCCGTGCCCGGGCCGACCTCTCCTCCCTGCTCTCCCACGAGCCGGACAGCCTGCTCGCCGGAGTGACCACACTCCGCGCCGACCTGACCCTGAGCCGCTTCGGCCCGCCGGAGCCGGCCGTCTCCGCCACTCCGGACGGCCGGGTCCTGGATGCCGCCGGGGCCGTCCGGCCCAGCTACGAGGTCGCGGCCGGCGCGTGCATGGACTTCAACACCGGCATGCGGCACAGCCGTCTGGTGACCCGCGTGCCCTGCGCCGGCCCCCACGACGGGAAGGTCACCGGGCAGCACCCGCTCCCCGGCGCCTATCCCGGATCCGAGGCCGCCATGGACCGCGCCGGGCGGGCCTGCGCCAGGACCGAGGGCCCCGGCGCCCCCTGGTACACCTGGTCGACCGAGGACGAGTGGACCGACCGGGGCGCGGGCCGCGCCACCTGCTACACCGTCGCCACCCGGCGCTCGGCGGCCTAGGGGGTGTCCGGCCCGGTCGACGGGGCGGGTTTCAGCACGCCTGGCGCCACACGCCCAGTTCGTACCGCTTTCGCATCGAGCTGAGGCCCAGTTTCCGGGCCTGGGGGCAGAACTGGGAGGTCGTCAGCTCGTACTCGACGTGGAAGACCGCCTTGCCCGCCGCGACGAACGGGGCGAGGCGCCCGCACTCGTCGTACTGGGCGCACTGCTCGTTGACCGCGAAGTCGAAGTCGGCGAGGAGCTGGGGGATCTGGTCGAGGTCGTTCTTGAGGCCGACGGAGAGGCCGCGGTCGTGGGCGAGGCGGGCGATGAGGCGGTTGTAGCGGAGCTGGTCGGCGGCGGTGAGGGGGAAGCCGGTGGTGTTGCGGTAGCCGTCCATGTTGTCGGGTTCGACGGCGTCGAACCCCTTGTCGCGGCACATGTCGAGGCGCGCGGCCATGAGGGGTTCGAGGAGGTCGGTGCGGCGGATGTCGAGCCAGCGCTCGCCGTCCCAGCCGTTGCCCTTGCCGAGGAGCGACCGGGGGAACTTCGCCGCGTCCGGCCGGAAGTCCTCCCAGGCGCCGGTGGAGAGGTAGCAGACGACCTTGCGGCCGCGGGCGTGCAGGTCCTTGACGGTGGCCGCGGAGTGGTCGAAGCCGTCGATGTCGTACACGGGGACGTCGACCGTCGGGTCGAGGCGGCCGCTGAGCTGCCACTGCCAGGCGAGGCCGGGCTTCGGCCGCCAGCGGTCCGCATCCGTCGCCTTCGGGTCGGGGCCGGGGCCCGCCGTGCAGGCGGTGGCGAGCAGCAGCAGCCCCGCGAGCAGGGGCAGCAGGCGCCGCGTCGGGCGGGCGGTTCTCATCGGGCGGGCTCCAGGAGGTGCGGAAGGGTGCCCCAGGGGTGGGCGCCGGTGCCGGGGACGGCGCAGTGCACCGGGGTGGCGGGGCGGACGCCGGACGGGGCCGCGTAGACGAGGTGGCAGTAGTGCGGGGCGACCGGGAGGTCGAGCGTGCGGTACGTGTCCCAGGGGCCCTCGAAGGTGACGAGGAGGTCGGCCTGGGCCTCGTAGCCGGGGTCGGGGTGGGCGCCGTGGTTGAAGACGAGGGTGGCGGCCCCGGCGGCCCGCGCCGCGACCGCGATCCGGCGGTAGTGGGCGAGCGCGCCGGGCGCGGTCGCGACCTGGTCGAGGAAGGCCCCGGCGGCGCCGTACCAGTCGCGGTGGCGGAGCAGTTCGGCGACGACCTCGGCGTGCGGGCGGCGGCCGTAGGCGGTGTCCACGTAGCCGAGGACGCGTACGCCGGCGGCCCGCAGGCGCCCGGCCGCGTCGGCGAACGCCGGGTCGGGCGCCTCGCCGGCGCCGCTCGCCGGGTTGAGGACGACGCCGTACAGGAAGGGCGCCGCGTCGACGAGGGCCGCCCACGCCTCGGGGCGCTCGGCCGGGTGCTCGTAGTACGGCACCAGGAGCGAAGGGGTCGTCACGGTCCCCCCTAGACGCGGTGGACGGTCGGTCGTACCAGCAGAACACAGCTCAGCACGGCCAGCAGCGCCGCCGCTCCCCCGGCCGCCACCGGTCCCGCCGCCGGCAGCGCGGTCTGGGCCGCCGCCGCGAGCAGGCAGACGGCGGCCGCGCTGAGCACCGCGCCGAAGGCCTGGAGCAGCAGGCCCAGCCAGAGCACGCTGCCGATCAGGAGCAGGGTGGCCAGGCGCGGGAGCGTCGGCCAGGGCGCGTCCGGCCAGACGAGGGTGGCGGCGAGGGTGAGGGCGAGCAGGACGGTGAGGTAGCCGCCGAGGCAGAGGACGAGGGTGCCGGTGACCGCCCGGCGGAACTCCCGGGCCGTGGTGAGGGTCCGCAGCCGGGCGAGGCTCTCGTCCCTGAACCGGTACAGCAGCCACTCGGCGGGGCCCATCGACAGGGTGAGCGCGATGACCGCCCCCGCCCCGCCGACCAGCGTGTCGCCCACGCCCGCCCGGAGGACGAGCAGGCCGCTGCCGAGGCCGAACAGGCCGTACGGCAGGGAGACCGCCGGCGGCGGTCCGCCGCGGCCCCGCGCGCCCCGCTGCACGCCGGGCCGGAGCACGAGCGCGGCGCAGACCGCGGACGCGGCCAGCGAGGCGATGAGCAGACCGGCCCGCAAGGCGTCGGGCAGGTCCCAGCGGAACGCGGGCACCGCCCCGGCCAGCGGCGACAGGGCGCAGAGCAGGGCCCGTTCGCGGCCCAGCACGAGGAGGACGGTCGCGGCGGCGAGGTACAGCGACTGGCCGGCCGCGAACACGGCGGCCGGGGTCTCGCCGGGCCCGGCGACCGCGAGGGCGACGGCCGTCCCGGCGAGCGCGCCCGCCGGTGCGCCGACGAGCAGCGCACGGGCTGCGGCGGGCCGGTCGCCGAGGCCCAGCCAGGTGTACGCCCGGTGGGCCAGGGCCTGGTTCCACACCCAGCCGGTGACGGCCCCGGCGAGGAGCGGGAGCGTCCCGGCGGGGAGCCCCGACCGGCCCTGCTCCCCGGCCAGGAGCGGCGCGGCGAGCACGTACGCCAGGCCGGGCAGCGCGAAGACGAGACCCCGCAGCAGGCAGCCCGCGAGCTCCGAGTGCCAGGGGCCGCCCCGCCGCGCGGCCGGCTCCGGGTGGCGCCGCTCCACGCGCGCGTAGAGGTCCTCGGCGAGTGCGAAGGAGTCGGCTCGGCCGTAGGTGAGCCGGATGTGGTCGTCGGTCATGCCGTCGGATTCGAGGATCGCGGCGATCTCGTCCGGGTGCACGGCGACGGCGACGAAGCCGTCGAGCCGCTCGGCGAGTTCGTCGAGGGGATCCCCGGCGAGCTCGTCCGCGGGCGGGGTGTCGGGCGCGGGTGGAGTGTCCGGCGCGGGTGGCGTGTCCGGCGCAGCGGGAGTGCCGGACACGGGCGGGGTGCCGGGCGCGGGTGGCGTGTCGGGCGCGGGTGGAGTGTCCGGCGCGAACGGCGCCGCGGGTGCGGGCGGGTGCGGGTGGGCGGCGCGTTCCGCGGGCCGCGGCGCGGCGCGCGCCGCCGGGTTCTCGCAGCGGCGGGGGCGCGGGATCGCGGGGAGCGGGGTCGTGGTCGCCGGGGGTTTCAGCCAGAGGGAGCCGCTCATGCCGGGGTGCCTCCTGGGACGAGGGCCGCGGGGGCACGGCGCGGGGCGGGGATGCTGAGGCGGAGGGGCGCGGGGGTGACGGGCGGGGCCTGGCGCGGCGGGCGGGCGCCCGCCAGTTCGCGGTAGATCTGGCGGAAGCCGTCCACCGAGCGGTTGAGGGTGAAGCGGTCGATGACGCGCTGCCGCGCCAGGCGGCCGAGTTCGGCGCGCCGGGCGCCGTCCCGGAGGAGTTCGGTGACGGCGGCGGCCATGACGGCCGGTTCGCGGGGCGGGACGACGATCCCGGTGTCGCCGACGGCCTCCCGTACGCCGCCGACGTCCGTGGACACGGTGGCGCGCCCGCAGGACATGGCCTCGATGAGGGAGAAGGGGAAGCCCTCGCTGATGGAGGAGAGCATGACGACGCTGCCCGCGGCGTAGGCGGAGGGCACGTCGGAGACGCGGCCCTCGAAGGACACCCCGTCGGTGACGCCCAGTTCGGCGGCGAGCTTCTCCAGGCGGGTGCGGTAGTCCTCGTTGCCGGCCGGGACCGGGCCGAACAACCGGAGCCGCAGCTCGGGGAGTTCGGCGCGGCAGATCGCGTACGCCCGGACCAGGGTCTCCAGGTCCTTGATGGGGTCGACGCGTCCGCACCAGCTGAGGGTGGGGGTCTCGGGTTCGGGTCCGGCCTCGGGGAAGAGGGCGGGGTCGACGCCGTTGTAGACGGTGCGGATGCGTTCGGCGGGGGCGCCGCCGCGCTCCTCCCAGCGCCGGTTGTACTGGTTGCAGGGGGTGATCAGGTCGGCCTTGACGTATCCGAGGGTGTTGAGCTCGCGGTAGAAGCCGAGCATGAGGGCCTTGACGGGCCAGCGCTGCGCTTCGGTGCGGTAGCCGAGGTAGCGCTCGCGGAGGTAGATGCCGTGTTCGGTGAGCAGGAAGGGCACCCCTTCGAAGTGCTGCGCGGCGAGTGCGGGCAGGGTGGCGAGACCGCTGGAGACGGCGTGGGCGACGCTGCCGTCGGCTATCCGGGCGGCGAGCGGCCGCAGGGCGTGTTCCAGCAGGTCGGTGGCGGTGAGCGCGTCGTGGACGGTGGGCCGGGCCGCGCGCGTCGGCAGGTGCGGCATGGTCCAGATCCACATGAGGGAGCGGAGGGCCGGCTCGGAGCGGAGCGCGGCGGTCAGCCGTCCCTGCCGGGCGAGGGCGGCCAGTTCGTAGAGGCTCGCGCCGAAGTCGCGGCCCGCGTCGGGGTCGAGGAGGGCGAGCAGGAGCCCTTCGTACGCGTCGAGGAACAGGCGGCGTTCGCGCCCTCGCAGGGGCCGGCTCGCTCCGGTGAACAAGCCGGGGGCGGCCGGTCCCTGCGGGGGTCCCCAGAGGGGGTACGCGGTGTGCCGGGTGACGTTGGCCGGCAGCTCCCAGGTGACGGGTTCGCGACCGCTGCCGGTGAGGGCGAGGATCTCGAAGTCGACCTCGGGCATGCCGCGGACGAGCTGGTCGCACCAGGTGCTGACGCCTCCGTGGACGTGCGGATAGGTGCCTTCGGTGAGCATGGTGACATGGCGGCCACGGCTCGGCATGTGCGGTTCCCCCCAGAACGTGCTGGTCAGGCGGTCGGGAGCGTGAGTGTGACGGTGCTCTGGAGCAGTTCGGGCGTGGTCCACGCGGAGCGGCTGCCGGCGTAGGGCGAGCCGAAGGCGGCGGTGCCGAGGAGGAGCCGCTTGCGGGTGCCCTCGGGGGCGGTGACGGGCGCGGTGACGCCGGAGGGGGCCTTGATGGTGACCGTGGTGCCGATGCGGTAGGCGGTGACCTTGCCGGCGGCGAGGGCCTGGTCCCAGGCGGTGCGGCGGCTCAGCTCGGTGCCGACGTCCCGCTGGGCCGGGTTGACCAGCGGCGCGTTGGGCGCGAACAGGCCCCGGTAGTCGGCGAGTACGCGGTCGAGGACCGGGTAGAGGAGCCGTTCCTCGGCGAGGTTGGACTGGTGCACGTAGTGCGGGCGGGGGTCGTTGCCCAGGACGTGGGAGAGCGCGGTGCGGGCCTCCTGCGGGGCGATCCGCTCGGCGTAGCCGGTGGCGGTGTCGAGGGGGGCGGGCAGGCAGGTGGAGGCCGGGTTGGACTCGCAGATGCCGCTGCCGCCGTCGGCGCGGGAGGTGTAGATCCAGTTGTACTCGTCGGCCATCTCGGCGGCGGTGCCCACGTTGTAGTACACGTTCATGGGGTGGCGGGGCACGGTCCGCGCGGCGCCGGAGCCGGTGCCGACCGCGCGCTGCTGCGGTTCGCGGGAGTTGTCGCTGCCGGTCCACTTGACGCCGTTGTCCGCGAGGGCGTTGGCGAGGTTGGGGTTGTCGACGGGCTGCTGGGGCAGGGTCTTCAGACCGGAGTGCTCGCCGGTGACGAGTTCGCTGCGGTCGACGGAGATGCCCTTGCCGACGGCCCAGTTGTGGTTGTCGCGGATCTGCGCGGAGAGTTCGGAGCGGCTGACCCAGAGGGTGTTCCCGGCGGTGTCCTTCGCGCACTGCCAGGGGACGACGGTGTTGTCCTGGACGCATCCGAGGAAGGGGTGGGTGTAGGTGTGATTGATCCACCGGTACTGGGCGCGGTCGGCCACCAGCCGGTCGGTGAGCGGGTCGGTGCCGCCGTGTTCGGTCTTCCACTGCTCGCCCTGGCCGCCGTTGTAGACCATGTCGAGGGTGAAGCCGGAGGACTTCTGCCAGGCGGCGGCGTACTGCGCGTCGGCGACCGTCATGCGGATCGGGTTGACGCCCTCGCCGTCGTCGCCGACGCAGTCGAAGTCGCCGGGGGTGCAGTTGAGGGCGGCGTCCCAGCGGGCGTCGGGGGCGAAGACGTCGTCGACGTGGACGGAGAGGTAGTTGCGGCTCTGTCCGAGGTGGACGCCCTGGGTGAGCCATTCGACGATGCCGCGGGCGAGGGCTCGGAACTGCCGCTGGTACTGGTTGTAGGCGAAGGTGACGACGAGCTCGCGGCGTCCGTCGGCGGCGTACTCGCCGACGAGGCTGGCCCGGCCGCCGGTGACGGGGATGTCGACGTAGCTGGTGTAGCCGGCCCGGGGGCGGCCCGCGTAGCCGTAACTCTCTCCGATCGAGGGGTCGTTGTCCTCGAAGGCGAGCGACCCGGCGAGGTAGCGGAAGGGGCCGGCCTGTCCGGCGGCGGTGACGCCGGCCGTGGTCCCGTCGAGGACGCCGGACCAGCCGCCCTGGTCGGTGTAGTCGAGGCCGACGCCCGGGTGCGACCAGGTGTAGGCGTCGACCTGCGGGATCCCGAAGGTCCGCTCGTAGGCCTGGAGGGCGGTGTGCTCGGCGGAGCCGGGGCCGAAGGCGCTCTCGTGGGGCAGGACCACGCCCTGGTACTTGGCGCGGGGGCGGCCGTCGACCGTGTCACTGAGGAAGGCCGCGTCGAGGACCGGCCGGTTCGGGTCGTCGAGGTCGATCGTGCGGTACGGGACGCCGGATCCCTTGAGCTCGGCGGTGATCGCCTCGACCGCGCTGCCGCCGTCGTCGACGACGAGGACGGTGAGGTCGACCCGGGGCACGGGCGCGGCGACCGCCTGCGCGGACGGCACGACCGTGGCGAGCAGCGCGGCGGCGGCGAGGACCGCGAGCCGGGCGCCGCGGGGAGCGCCGGCACGGGGCGCGGGGCGGGCGCCGTGCGGGGCGCGGGGCGCGGTTCTGGGCGTACGGATTCGGCCGGAGTCCATCGGGTGTGTCCCCCCTCGAACAGGTACGCCCGGGCCGTCGCGGGATCGGGGGGACCTGTGGAGATGATGCAGATGATGCAAAGGCGAGAGAGTCGTCCTTGCGTGAATGAGGCGAGTGTGGAGCAGCTCTCCGGGCCTGGAAGGTAAACATGAAAGAGACACCACGGATGAGTGAATCACCGCCGCCGTGAGCGAACCGGGCGAGCGAGCGTAGGCTCGTTCTCGGCCCTCTTCGGGCCGAAATACGATGAGGCGGGCACGGTCGGCCCATCCCTCGACCACCACGAACTGAACGAAAGCGAGATTTCACCACCGTGACTGCTCTCACTCTCAGCACCGCCGGCGCGGCGACGCTGCGTGCCGACGCCCTCGTCGTCGGCGTCGCGAAGTCCGGCAAGACGCTCGTCGTCGCCCCGGGCGCCGAGGCCGTCGACAAGGCCTTCGACGGCCGGCTCGCCGCCGTCCTGGAGACCCTGGGCGCCTCGGGTGCCGAGGGTGAGGCGACGAAGCTCCCCGCCCCCGCCGGCGTGAAGGCCCCGGTCGTCGTGGCCGTCGGCCTCGGCACCGCCCCCGAGGACGGCGAGTCGTACGGCTCCGAGGTCCTGCGCCGCGCCGCCGGTACCGCCGCCCGCGGCCTGACCGGCGTGAAGAAGGCCGCGTTCGCCCTGCCGATCGCCGCCGCCGACGACGCCGCCGCCATCGCCGAGGGCGCGCTGCTCGGCGCGTACGCCTACGCCGCGGGCCAGGGCGCCGACGCGAAGAAGCCGCTGGCCGAGGTCGCCCTGCTCGGCGCCAAGCCCCGCGACAAGGCCTACAAGGCCGCCGCGGAGCGCGCCCTGGCCGTGGCCGAGGAGATGAACCGCACCCGCGACCTGGTCAACATGCCGCCCAACGAGCTGACCCCGGCCACCTTCGCCGCCGCCGCCCAGGCCGCCGGCAAGGAGCACGGCCTCAAGGTCCAGGTCCTCGACGAGAAGGCGCTCGCCAAGGGCGGCTACGGCGGCATCCTGGGCGTCGGCAACGGCTCCGTGAACCCGCCGCGCCTGGTCCGCGTCGCCTACACCCACCCGAAGGCGGAGCGGACCCTCGCCCTGGTCGGCAAGGGCATCACCTACGACTCGGGCGGCATCTCCCTGAAGCCGGCCGGCCACAACGAGACGATGAAGTGCGACATGGCCGGCGCCGCCGCCGTCCTGTCCACCGTCGTCGCCGCGGCCCGCATCGGCCTCGAGGTCAACGTCACCGGCTGGCTGGCGCTCGCCGAGAACATGCCGTCCGGCTCCGCCACCCGCCCGGGTGACGTGCTGAACATGTACAGCGGCAAGACCGTCGAGGTCCTGAACACCGACGCCGAGGGCCGGCTCGTCCTCGCCGACGCGCTGACGAAGGCCTCCGAGGAGCACCCGGACGCGATCGTCGACGTCGCGACCCTGACCGGCGCGATGGTCCTCGCCCTGGGCGACCGCACCTTCGGCATCATGGCGAACGACGACGACTACCGGACCGCGATCCACGAGATCGCCGAGGAGGTCGGCGAGCAGTCCTGGCCGATGCCGCTCCCCGCGGACCTGCGCAAGACGATGGACTCCCCCACCGCGGACATGGCCAACATGGGCGTCCGGATGGGCGGCGGCCTGGTCGCGGGCCTGTTCCTGCAGGAGTTCGTGGGCGAGGGCATCACCTGGGCCCACCTGGACATCGCGGGCCCGGCCTTCCACGAGGGCGCCCCGTACGGCTACACCCCCAAGGGCGGCACCGGCTCCTCGGTCCGCACCCTGGTGAAGCTGGCCGAGCGCACGGCGGCCGGCGAGCTCTGAGCTCACCTGTGACAGGTACGGCCCCGGGCTGCGCGCCCGGGGCCGTACCTGTTCGCCATCTGTTCGCTCGCGACGAAATCCGTAGGTTCGTACGCCGCGCCGACCCCGCCGTACGGACGATCGGCCGTCTCAGAGCACGGCCCCGCGTCCCGCCATCCGTCAACAAGTGCGAAGATGGGTTCTCGGCAGGACAGGGCCCCCACCACAGGGCCGAAATAAAGCGGCCGAACACCAGCCGCCGCCCGGTCATCGAAGACCGGCGACGAGCGCACATGCATGGAGGACGTGACGTGGCGAACGACGCCAGCACCGTTTTCGACCTAGTGATCCTCGGCGGCGGTAGCGGCGGTTACGCCGCGGCGCTGCGCGGAGCGCAGCTGGGCCTGGACGTCGCACTGATCGAGAAGAACAAGCTCGGCGGCACCTGCCTGCACAACGGCTGCATCCCGACGAAGGCCCTGCTCCACGCCGGCGAGATCGCCGACCAGGCGCGCGAGGCGGAGCAGTTCGGTGTCAAGGCCTCTTTCGAGGGCATCGACATCAAGGGCGTGCACAAGTACAAGGACGACGTGATCTCGGGCCTGTACAAGGGCCTGCAGGGTCTCGTCGCCTCCCGCAAGGTGACCTACATCGAGGGCACGGGCCGCCTGTCCTCCCCGACCTCCGTCGACGTGGACGGCCGTCGCGTCGAGGGCCGTCACGTCCTCCTGGCCACCGGCTCCGTGCCGAAGTCGCTCCCCGGCCTGGAGATCGACGGCAACCGGATCATCTCCTCGGACCACGCGCTGACCCTGGACCGGGTCCCGGAGTCCGCGATCATCCTGGGCGGCGGCGTCATCGGCGTCGAGTTCGCCTCGGCGTGGAAGTCCTTCGGCACCGACGTCACCGTCGTCGAGGGCCTGAAGCACCTCGTCCCGGTCGAGGACGAGAACAGCTCGAAGCTGCTCGAGCGCGCGTTCCGCAAGCGCGGCATCAAGTTCAACCTCGGCACCTTCTTCCAGTCCGCCGAGTACACCGACAACGGCGTCAAGGTCACCCTGGCCGACGGCAAGACCTTCGAGGCCGAGGTGCTGCTGGTCGCCATCGGCCGCGGCCCGGTCTCCGCCGGTCTCGGTTACGAGGAGCAGGGCGTCGCGATGGACCGCGGCTACGTCCTGGTCGACGAGTACATGCGCACCAACGTGCCGACGATCTCGGCCGTGGGCGACCTCGTCCCGACGCTCCAGCTCGCGCACGTCGGCTTCGCCGAGGGCATCCTCGTCGCGGAGCGCCTGGCCGGCCTGAAGGCCGTCCCGATCGACTACGACGGCGTGCCCCGGGTGACGTACTGCCACCCCGAGGTCGCCTCCGTCGGCATCACCGAGGCCAAGGCCAAGGAGATCTACGGCGCGGACAAGGTCGTCGCCCTGAAGTACAACCTCGCGGGCAACGGCAAGAGCAAGATCCTCAAGACCGCGGGCGAGATCAAGCTCGTCCAGGTCAAGGACGGTGCCGTGGTCGGCGTCCACATGGTCGGTGACCGCATGGGCGAGCAGGTCGGCGAAGCACAGCTGATCTACAACTGGGAGGCGCTGCCGGCCGAGGTCGCGCAGCTCATCCACGCCCACCCGACGCAGAACGAGGCGCTCGGCGAGGCCCACCTGGCCCTGGCGGGCAAGCCGCTGCACTCCCACGACTGACGCTCACGTCATCACAGGGCGCGACGACCACTTTCCGCAATTCGTTAGGAGCAACTGAAACCATGTCGGTTTCCGTAACCCTGCCGGCGCTCGGCGAGAGCGTCACCGAGGGCACCGTCACCCGCTGGCTCAAGGCCGAGGGTGAGCGTGTCGAGGCCGACGAGCCGCTGCTCGAGGTCTCGACCGACAAGGTCGACACCGAGATCCCCGCCCCCGCCTCGGGCATCCTGGCCTCCATCAAGGTCGCCGAGGACGAGACGGTCGAGGTCGGCGCCGAGCTGGCCATCATCGACGACGGCACGGGCGCCCCCGCCCCGGCCGCCGCCCCGGCCGCCGAGGCCGCTCCGGCCCCGGTCGCCGCCCCGGCCCCCGTGGCCGAGGCCCCGGCCGCCCCGGCGCCGGTCGCCGAGGCCCCGGCCGCCGCTCCGGCCGGCGCCGCCTCCGGCACCGACGTCGTGCTGCCCGCGCTGGGCGAGTCCGTCACCGAGGGCACCGTCACCCGCTGGCTGAAGTCGGTCGGCGAGACCGTCGAGGCCGACGAGCCGCTGCTCGAGGTCTCCACGGACAAGGTCGACACCGAGATCCCGGCCCCCGTCTCGGGTGTCCTCCTGGAGATCGTCGTCGCCGAGGACGAGTCCGCCGAGGTCGGCGCCAAGCTGGCCGTCATCGGTGCCGCGGGTGCCGCTCCGGCTCCCGCCGCCGCCCCGGCCCCGGCCGCCCCCGCCGCGGCTCCGGCCCCGGCCGCCCCCGCCGCGGCTCCGGCCCCGGTCGCCGCTCCGGCTCCGGTCGCCCCGGCCGCTCCGGTCGCCGCCCCGGCCCCGGTCGCGCCCGCCGCCCCGGTCGCCGCTCCGGCCCCGGTCGCCGCGGCCCCGTCGATCGCCCCGGCCGTCGTGACCCCGGTCCCGGCGGCCCCCGCCCCGGCTCCGGCCGAGGACGGCGCGTACGTGACCCCGCTGGTCCGCAAGCTCGCCACCGAGAACGGTGTCGACCTGGCGGCCGTCAAGGGCTCGGGCGTCGGCGGTCGCATCCGCAAGCAGGACGTCCTCGCGGCCGCCGAGGCCAAGAAGGCCGCTCCGGCCCCCGTCGCCGCCGCTCCGGCCGCCGCGTCGAAGGCCCCGGCCCTCGAGGTCTCCCCGCTGCGCGGTCAGACCGTCAAGATGACCCGCATGCGCAAGGTCATCGGCGACAACATGATGAAGGCGCTGCACGGCCAGGCCCAGCTGACCTCGGTCGTCGAGGTCGACATCACCAAGCTGATGAAGCTGCGCGCCCGCGCCAAGGACGCCTTCGCCGCCCGTGAGGGCGTCAAGCTCTCCCCGATGCCGTTCTTCGTGAAGGCGGCGGCCCAGGCGCTGAAGGCCTTCCCGGTCATCAACGCCCGGATCAACGAGGACGAGGGCACGATCACCTACTTCGACACCGAGAACATCGGTATCGCGGTGGACTCCGAGAAGGGTCTGATGACCCCGGTCATCAAGGGTGCGGGCGACCTCAACATCGCCGGCATCTCGAAGAAGACCGCGGAGCTGGCCGGCGCCGTGCGCGCCAGCAAGATCACGCCGGACGACCTGGCCGGTGCGACCTTCACCATCTCCAACACCGGTTCGCGCGGCGCGCTGTTCGACACGATCATCGTGCCCCCGAACCAGGTCGCCATCCTGGGCATCGGCGCCACCGTGCGCCGTCCGGTCGTCATCAACCACCCGGACCTGGGTGAGACGATCGCGATCCGCGACATGACGTACGTCGCGCTGTCCTACGACCACCGTCTGGTGGACGGCGCGGACGCCGCCCGCTACCTGACGGCCGTCAAGGCGATCCTGGAGGCCGGCGAGTTCGAGGTCGACCTCGGCCTCTGAGCCGTGGTCGCAGGCCCTCCCCTAGGCGCAACGTAACGAGCCTCACCTGCGGCGCCCCCGCCCGGAAGTGTTTCCGTC
>NZ_JBHJQI010000099.1:0-30975 GCF_042262805.1 Streptomyces sp. NPDC056361 | reverse complement strand
GGTCGCGGGGCCCTCGTGCGCTCCCGGTCCTACCCTGAAAGGACCGGGAAGGGGCGAGAGCCATGTCCGCACCCACGATCCGCACCGGTCGCACGGCCGCCGACGACGACGCGGTCGAACGGGCCAGGGACGCCGCCGGCCGCGAGTCCTGGGCGGAGGCGTACGCGCTGCTGCACGCCCACGACCGGCACCCGTCCCGCGCACTGACCGCCGACGACCTGTCCGTGCTCGCCGACGCCGCCTGGTGGTCGGGGCACATCGACGAGTCCGTCACCGCCCGGCTCCGCGCGCACGCCGCCTTCCTCGCCGCCGGCGACCACCGGGGCGCCGGGCTCGCCTCCTGGTGGCTGCACTTCGAGTACGCCGGCCTCGGGCGCCCCGCCGCCGCCGCGGGCTGGCTGCACCGGGCCAGGCACCACCTGCAGGACCTGCCGCCGTGCCCCGAGCAGTGCTTCCTCGCCTGGACGGACGCCGAGGAGGCCGAGCAGCACGGCGACCGCGCCGCAGCCCTCGCCGCCGCCCGCCGCATGACCCGCCTCGCGCTCCGCTCCGGCAGCCCCGACCTCCTCGCCCTGAGCCGGCAGGCCGAGGCCGCCGTCCTCCTCGCCGACGGCCGCCGCGCCCAGGCCCTCGCCCTCCTCGACGACGCCATGTGCGCCGTCTCGGCCGGCGAGCTCACCGGCATGTTCACGGGCTGGCTCTACTGCCTCGCCCTCACCCAGTGCATGGAGGCCGCCGACCTCGGCCGCGCCGTGGAGTGGACCAACGCGGCCATGGAATGGTGCGCGCCGCCCTGGTCCGGCCGCCCGTCGGCGGACCCGGCCCGCGGCCCGGACGCGCCCGGGGCCTCCGCGCCCCTCCCCCTGACCGTCCCCTCCGGAGAGAACCCCTTCCGGGGCGTCTGCCGGGCGCACCGGGTCCAGGTCCTCGACCTGGTCGGGGCGTGGGACCTGGCGGAGGAGGAGGCGCGGCTGGCGTGCCGGGAGGTGCCGGTGGACTGCCTGGAGTCGGCGGCGGCCGCCTACTACGCCGCCGGGGACGTGCAGCGGCGCCAGGGGCGGCTCGACGCGGCGGCGGTGTCGTACGCGCACGCGCACGAGCTGGGCCGGATCCCGCAGCCGGGGCTCGCGCTGCTGCGCCTGGCGCAGGGCCGGGCCGACGCGGCGGTGGCGGGCGTCGAGCTGGCGCTGGCCTGCCAGAGCGACCCGCGCCACGACCTCCTGGGCCGGGCCCGGCTGCTCGCCGCCCGCACGGAGGTGGCCCTCGCCGTCCGGGACGTGCCCGGCGCCGCGGAGGCGGCGACGGCCCTGGACGCGCTGGCCGGGGACGTACCGCTGCTGCGGGCGATGGCGGACACGGCGCGCGGCGCGGTCGCCCTGGCCTCCGGCGAGACCGCGCTGCCGCTTCTGCGGCGGGCGCTCGCCGGGTGGCTGGAGCTGCGGGTGCCGTACGAGGCCGCGCAGGTGCGGATGCTGCTCGCGGCGGCCTGCCGGGCGGCGGGCGACGAGGAGGCGGCCGGCCTCGAACTGGGGGCGGCGCGGGCCGTGTTCGAGCGGCTCGGGGCCGTGCCGGACTCCCGGCGGGCGGCGGCGCTGCTCTCCGGCGGGAAGCGGCGGCGGCTGCCGGGCGGGCTGACCGCCCGCGAGGCGGAGGTCCTGCGGCTGGTCGCCGCCGGGGGCACCAACCGGGACATCGCCCACGCCCTGGTGATCAGCGAGCACACGGTCTCCCGCCACCTGAACAACATCTTCGCCAAGCTCGGCGTCGGCTCCCGCGCGGCCGCCACGGCGTACGCGTACGCGCACGACCTGGTCTGACGGGGCCGCCCGCGCCGTGGGCCGTACGGCCCACTCCCGTCCCGGCCGCCGATGGGCGGTTCGGGCGATGCCCGGCCCGGCCCCGCGGGGCTACACCGGAGGCATGACCACCACGACCGCATCCCTGGACACGCTTCGCGGTGCCGTGCGCGGCACCGTCGTGACCCCCGGCGACCCGTCGTACGACGTCTCCCGGCGGGTCTACAACGCCCTGCACGACCGCAGGCCGGCCGTCGTCGTCCACGCCGTGGACGCCGGCGACGTGATCGCGGCGGTGCTCCACGCCCGGGAGCACGGGCTCCCGCTCGCCGTGCGGGGCGGCGCCCACTCGGTCGCCGGGTTCGGCACCGTGGACGACGGCCTCGTGGTCGACCTGTCCCGCATGCGGGGCGTGCGGGTCGACCCGGAGGCCCGGACGGCCCGGGCCGAGGGCGGCGCCACCTGGGGCGACTTCAACCACGCCACCCACGCCTTCGGGCTCGCCACCACCGGCGGGGTGGTCTCCACGACCGGCGTCGGCGGGCTGACGCTCGGCGGCGGCATGGGGCACCTGGCCCGCCGCTGCGGACTGAGCTGCGACAACCTGGTCGCGGCGGACGTGGTGACCGCCGAAGGGACGCTGCTGGCCTGCGACGCCGAGCGGAACGCGGACCTGTTCTGGGCGCTGCGCGGCGGCGGCGGGAACTTCGGTGTCGCCACGTCGCTCGCGTACCGGCTGCACCCCGTCGACGTGGTCTTCGGCGGGATCACCTGCTACCCCCTGGACGGGGACGTGGCGCGTGCCTGGCAGGCGATGGTCACGGCGGCGCCGGTCGAGCTGAACTCGATCCTCGTGATCGCGCTCGGCCCGGAGGAACCGTTCCTGCCCGAGCGCTGGCACGGCCGCCCGATCTGCGCCGCCTTCACCTGCTTCTCCGGCCCGGCGGCGGACGACGAGAAGGTCCTCGCCCTCCTGGACGGGCTCGGCCCGGTCGTCGGCCGCTTCATGGACCGGATGCCGTACCCGGTGATCAACACCCTCTTCGACGAGCAGCTGCCGCCGGGGCTCCACCACTACTGGAAGGGCAACTTCAGTCGCGAGCTCTCCGAGGGCGCCGTCGCGACCCACATGGCCTTCGGCGAGACGATGCCGTCGATGGAGTCGGACACGGCCGTCTTCCCGATCGACGGGGCCTGCCACGAGGTGGGGCCGGAGGACACCGCCTTCGCCTACCGGGACGCCGTCTTCTCGCACTCCTTCGGCGGCACCTGGACCGACCCGGCGGACTCGGAGCACAACATCGCCTGGACCCGCGCCTACGACGAGGCGCTGCGCCCGCACACCCAGGAGGGCGGCTACGTGAACTTCATGGACACCGACGACCAGGACCGGGTCCGGGTCAACTACCGCCAGAACTACGACCGGCTGCGCGCCGTGAAGCGCCGGTACGACCCCGACAACACGTTCCGGCTCAACCAGAACATCGCCCCGTGACCCGGGGCCTACGGCACCGTCCGCGCCGAGTCGAGGAGGCGGACGGTGTCGTCGGGCGCGAACGCGAGGGCGTTCCCCACGGTCCCGAGGACCTCCATCTCGGCGGGGCTGTACGGACCGTCGGCGAGGGCGATCCGCGCCGCCTGGAGCAGGATCGACTCCCGCCCCGAGGGCGCGAGGTGCGGGGTGAGCGGTTCGAGGGCCTCGTGGAGCTCGATCGCGAGGAGCGTGCCCTCCGGGTTCACCTCGGGCATGAAGCGCCCGGTGTCGGCCGCCAGGGCCTCGACCAGGTCGACGAGCTGGACGGCCGTGCACTCGGTGAAGCCGGCGGACCGGACCGCGGTGACGGCCCGGTCGAGGACCGCGCGGGAGTCGGTGCCGCCGGCCGCGAGCACGGCCAGCGCGACGGTGTGCATGCCGTCCCTCAGCATCGCCGAGAAGCGGCTCGTCGTCGGGTGGTCGAGGACCTCCGTGCCGAAGTGCGTGTGACAGGCCGCGCACTCGACGACGGGGCCCGTACAGCCCCGGGGCAGGACCGGGACGCCCAGGACGGCGAACCTGCGGCGGCCGGTGCGCCGCCGGTAGTTCCGGTCGCCGCCGCACTCCTCGCAGAAGAACTCGCCGTCTCCGACGGTGTTCCAGGAGGTGCGGATTCCGCAGACGCCCACTTTCCCACCACGTGAATTCCGGGCAGACCGCACACGCACCTCCTCAACGGCCCGGCTGCACTGCCGGCGTTGGCGTGATGTTAGCCACATCCATGATGCGACGTCAGCACCCCGTCGGGACTTCACCCTGGAGTTGGCCGAGACACGTCACCCCGCGGAATCCGTCAGGAGGCGCGGCGGCGACGCTTTGCGAAGGCCAGGAAGCCCCCGCCGACGACGACCGCGGCCGCTGCGGCACCGATGACGCCCGGACCGATGGCCGATCCGGTCGTCGCGAGATCACCCTCCGGGGTGGCGGACGGCGCCGGGGTGGTGGCGGGGGCGGTGGTGCTCCCGCCCGGGGTGGCGGGCGCGGACGGGGACGCGGAGCCCTCGGGCGTCCCGGAGGCGCTCGGCGTCGCGCCGCCCTCGCTGGGGGTCGGCTCGGGGGTGGCCGGCGGCGTGGGGACGGGGGTGTCGGTCGGCTTCGGCGTCTCGGGGGTGACGACCGGGCCCGGCGTCGGCTCGCCGGGCAGGCAGCCGGTGAAGTTCATCTGGTGGGTCTCGGCGCCGGGGACGGTGACGAGCTCCTCGGCGATGACGGAGCCGTTGACGTGGCCGGGGCCGACGTTCTTGCCGCCCATCTCGACCTTGGCGTTCGGCGCGAGGATCGTGCCCGGCCACGAGGTGTAGTTCTTCTTCACGCTCTCGGCCTGCGGGAAGTTCCACAGCAGCTTGGAGCGGATCTGCCGGTACTCGTCGCGCGGCACGGCGTAGTCGTCGACGACGGGGGCGCCGCCGTCGAGGTTCTTGTAGTAGACGCCGTAGGTGGCCGAGGTGCTCATGTCGTACGAGGTGCCGAGCACGTTCACCAGGGTCGAGGAGCCGACCGGGACGTCCAGGGTGATCGCGCGGAACTTCTCCAGGTCGGCGGCGTTCACGGCGAAGACGTTCAGCTTCGGGTCGGTGCCGGTGAGGAAGACGCCGTCGCCGGAGGTGGAGACCGTGCCGTTGGGCTTCGTCGCGGCCCAGCCGGTGGACAGCGCGCGCAGCCCGGTGAACTCCTTGCCGAAGTCGACCGGCGAGGCGCCCTTCGCGTGCGGGCCGTCGACGGCGAAGCCCGCGCCCTTCACCGAGCGGTCGTCGAGCGATCCGTACACGCCGGAACCCTTGTTGATCACGACCTGGTTGGCGTGGAGGGTGCCGCCGACGACGAGGCTGTGGCCACCGGGCAGCTTCGCCAGGTCGGCGGCGGTCAGCTTGTGGCCGATGGAGAAGCCCTGGCCGACCTTCGCGTCGCCGAAGAACGCGTCGCCGCCGACCGCGACCGCGCCCTCGGAATCCGAGTAGCGGGTGGAGTCCTTCTCGACGAACTCGGCGTACCGGCCGGCCGTTCCGAGCGGATGCGTCGCGCACTCCGTGGAGTTCGTGGCGGAAGCGGCGGGGGCCCAGGAGAGGGCGGCACCGGTCACCGCGAGAACGGCGGCCACGGCAGCGGTCGTGCGCATACGAAACTCCAGGTCAGGGAGGTGTGGAGAGGGCGCGTGGGGGGTGTGTCCGAACGGACGAGCCGACCTTCCGCCATTCCCCGATGTGCCGTCAACTCACCTGATATGGCACCGATTCCGGCATGCCGGGATGATCTTCCTTAAGCGAACCTGAAACCGTGACGCAGCTCACACGAGACGGCCGCCCCGCACCCTCCGCGAGGAGGGGTGCGGGGCGGCCGTCGGGCGCGGTGCGGGTCAGCGGGCGGAGCGGTTGACCGCCGAGATGACCGCCTTCAGGGACGCGCGGGTCGTGTTGGCGTCGATGCCGATGCCCCACAGGACCTGACCGTCGATGGCGCACTCGATGTACGAGGCGGCCTGCGCGGACGCGCCCTCGCTCATCGTGTGCTCCTGGTAGTCCAGCAGGCGGGCGTCGACGCCGATCGACTGCAGCGCGGCGAAGAACGCCGAGATCGGACCGTTTCCGGAGCCGGTCAGGACGGTGTCGACGCCGTCCACGACCGCCTCGACGGTCAGCGTGTCCGTGCCGTCCGTGTCCGAGGTGCTCTGGCCGGAGCGCAGCTGGATGCGGCCCCAGGCGTTCTCCGGGTTGGGCAGGTACTCGTCCTGGAAGACGGACCAGATCGCGGCCGGCGTGACCTCGCCGCCCTCGGTGTCGGTCTTCTGCTGGATGATCTTCGAGAACTCGATCTGCATCCGGCGCGGCAGGTCCAGCTTGTGGTCGTTCTTCAGGACGTACGCGATGCCGCCCTTGCCGGACTGCGAGTTGACCCGGATGACGGCCTCGTACGAGCGGCCGACGTCCTTCGGGTCGATCGGCAGGTACGGCACCGCCCACTCGATCTCGTCGACCGTCTTGCCGGCGGCGGCCGCGTCGGCCTCCATGGCGTCGAAGCCCTTCTTGATGGCGTCCTGGTGGGAGCCGGAGAAGGCCGTGTAGACCAGGTCGCCCGCGTAGGGGTGGCGCGGGTGGACCTCCATCTGGTTGCAGTACTCGGAGGTGCGGCGGATCTCGTCGATCTGCGAGAAGTCGATCTGCGGGTCGACGCCCTGCGAGAACAGGTTCATGCCCAGCGTCACCAGGTCGACGTTGCCGGTCCGCTCGCCCTGCCCGAACAGGCAGCCCTCGATGCGGTCCGCGCCGGCCATGATCGCCAGCTCGGCCGCCGCGACGGCCGTACCGCGGTCGTTGTGCGGGTGGACCGACAGGCAGACGTGCTCGCGGCGGGTCAGGTTCCGGGACATCCACTCGAACCGGTCCGCGTGCGTGGACGGCGTCGAACGCTCCACGGTGGCGGGCAGGTTGAGGATGATCTCGCGGCCCGGGCCGGGCTGCCAGACGTCGCAGACCGCCTCGCAGACCTCCAGGGCGAAGTCCAGCTCGGTGTCGGTGAAGATCTCCGGGCTGTACTGGTAGCCGAAGGTCGTCTCCGGACCCAGCAGCTTCTCCGCGTACTCCATGACCAGGCGGGTGCCGTCCACGGCGATCTGCTTGATCTGCTCCTTCGAACCGCGGAAGACGACCCGGCGGAACGTGGGGGCGGTGGCGTTGTACAGGTGGACGGTGGCGCGCTTGGCGCCCACCAGCGACTCCACGGTCCGCTCGATCAGGTCCTCGCGGGCCTGGGTCAGTACGGAGATGGTGACGTCGTCCGGGATCGCGCCCTCTTCGATGATGGAGCGCACGAACGCGAAGTCGGTCTCGCCGGACGACGGGAAGCCGACCTCGATCTCCTTGTAGCCCATCCGGACCAGCAGGTCGAACATCTCGCGCTTGCGCGCCGGGGACATCGGGTCGATCAGTGCCTGGTTGCCGTCGCGCAGGTCGGTGGACAGCCAGCGGGGCGCCTTGGTGATGCGCTGCTCGGGCCACGTGCGGTCGGGGATGACCACGGCCTCGTACCGGCCGTACTTGTGGATCGGCATGCCGGACGGCTTCTGCAGCTGCGTCGCGTTGGTGACGGGCGTGGGGCGGCTGACGAAAGGCGACTGGGTCATTGCGTAGGGCTCCTCGGGTCCAACGGGAGGGACGGCCGACTGTCGAACGCAACACCAGGTCCCGCGGGGAGGGGGTCGGCCTACGACTACAGGCCCTCGCCGCGGCAGCTAAGGAGAAGCAGCCCGAAACGCATGATGGGCGTCACCATAGCCCAGGTCCGTGGAAGGCGGACGTCCTGTTTCAGTATGCGGGACGGCGGTCGCGTCAAGCCCGAAAGGTGACTCATCACTCCATTTCGCCAATCTTCGTCTCTCCTCGTGACAGTCGCACCACGCAGTGCCACATTGCTGGGATGACTCCCCAGACGTCCGCCTTCTGCTCGATCGTGCCGCCCCACCTCCTGGAGCACCTGGCCCGCTCCTCGAACCCGGCCGTCGCCGCCGCCGCCCGCCGCACCCTGGTCGCCGACGCCGCCGCCCGCACGTTCCGCGTGCTGCCGCTGCCCGGCGCCGCCCCGACGCTCGCCCCCGGCGACGCCGGCAAGCCCCACCGCACCGTCCACGACTGCGCGCGCGGCACCGACCTGCCGGGCACCAAGGTCCGGAGCGAGGGCGAGGAAGCGGTCGCCGACGCCACCGTCAACCGGGCCTACGCCGGCCTCGGCGCCACCTTCGACCTCTTCATGAACGCCTTCGGGCACGACTCGATCGACGGCTCAGGACTGCCGCTGATCGCCTCCGTCCACTACGACGAGAACTACGGCAACGCCTTCTGGAACGGCGAGCAGATGGTGTTCGGCGACGGCGACGACGAGATCTTCCTCGACTTCACCCTCCCGGTGGACGTCATCGGCCACGAACTCGCCCACGGCTTCACCCAGTACACGGCGAACCTGGAGTACTTCAGCCAGTCCGGCGCCCTCAACGAGTCGGTCTCCGACGTCTTCGGCTCCCTCGTCAAGCAGTACGCCCTCGACCAGAGCGCCGAGCAGGCCGACTGGCTCATCGGCGAGGGCCTCTTCCACCCGAACGTCCAGGGCGCCGCGCTGCGCTCCATGAAGGCCCCGGGCACCGCGTACGACGACGACGTCCTCGGCAAGGACCCGCAGCCCGGCCACATGGACGACTACGTCCGCACGGGCCGCGACAACGGCGGGGTGCACATCAACTCCGGCATCCCCAACCACGCCTTCTACCTGGTCGCGACCGAGCTCGGCGGCAAGGCCTGGGAGCGGGCCGGGCAGATCTGGTACGACGTGATGACCGGCGGCACCCTCACCCCCGAGACCCGGTTCTCCGAGTTCGCGGCGGCCACGGTGGCGGCGGCCCGCGCCCGGTACGGCGACGGCGAGGAGATCCAGGCCGTCCTCAAGGCGTGGACGGCGGTGGGGGTGCCCACCGACTGACCGGCTGGTAGACAGGGCCCATGCGAATTCGAGTGCGGCGCACCGGCGGTTTCGCGGGCATCGAGCGGTCGGCGGAGGTGGTGGCCCCGGACCCCGAACTGGAGTCCCTGGCCGCCACCGTCCTCGCGGACGGCGACGGCGACGTCCGGGGCGTCCCCGACGGCTTCTCCTACGAGATCACCGTCGACGGCGTCACCGTCCGCTGCTGCGACCCCCGCCTCACCGACGCCCAGCGGGCCCTCGTCACGAGGGTCCTCAAGGAAGGCGCGTAGCCGGCTACCGGGAGGCGCGGCGCCAGAACCCGCCGGACCCCTTCGGGGGCCGGACCTCCAGGGACCAGTCGCCGTCGGCGCTCCGGACCTGCACGAGCAGGGGCCCCTCGGGCAGCGGCATGGAGTCCCTGGGGCGCCGGCTCGCCACATTGGCCAGCAGGTGGTCGCGGCCGTCCGGCTCGTGGCCCTGCACGTGGAAGTACGCGTGCTCGAACCTCGTGCGGAGCCGGGAGGCGAGCAGGCCGGCGGGACCCGTGTACAGCAGCACGTCGCCGCCCCTGCCCTCGGCTTCGCGGCCGAGTTCGTCCAAGGTGCTCACCGGGCGGACGGCGACCGTCCACTCGCGCTGCACGGCGTGCACCCGCAGGCGCAGCGGGCTGCGGCCGTCGTACCGCAGCACCGCCCGGCCCTCGTAGTCCTCCAGGGTCGTGTTCGCGAGCAGGACGTCGTCCTCGCCCTGCTCGTCGATGCTGAACAGGCCGAAGTAGCCGTCGCCCCACCGGGCGCAGTCGACCACGACGAAGCCGGCCGGGACCGGCACGTCGACGGTGACGTCGGCCTTGCCCTTGCCGCTGCGGACGAACTCCGCGAAGTCCTCGCCGAAGGGCCCGCTGTCCGGCGTCGGGCCGACCCGCACGGTGCCCTGGACGGGGACCTGCGCCGGGATCCGTACGGCGGCCTCGGCCTCCCTGACCTTGGCCAGCAGCTCCTCGGGGATGGCCTCCGGCGGGGCGCCGACGGGGTCGGGCCCGTCGTCGGCGGGCTCCGGGTCCCCGCCCACGATGCCGAAGTCCTCGGCGAGGCCGACGAGGCCGGCGTCGTACCCCTGGCCCACGGCACGGAACTTCCACGCCCCGTCGCGCCGGTAGAACTCGCCGAGGACGAACGCCGTCTCGGTGCTCGCGTCGTCGACCTCGTACAGCGCGAGCTGCTCGCCCGTGCCGGCGCTGATCGTCCGCATGTGGAGCCCGGGCACCTGGCCGAACGTCCCGTCCTCGCTGGAGGCGGTGATCACGATGCGCTCGACGGCGGGCTCGACGCGCGCGGTGTCGATCTCCAGCCAGTCGGCGACCCGCTGCTCCTCGTCCCGCACCTGCCCGGTCAGGCGCACCGCGCCGGACGCGTGCGCGAGCCGGTTGTAGAAGACGAGGTCGCCGTCGTCCCTGACCCGGCCGGTGGCGTCCAGGAGCAGGGCGGAGGCCTCCACCTCGGGCACTCCCCCACCGGCAGCCCGCCGGACGACCGCGATCCGCCACACCTGCCCGGGGACCGGCAGGTTTCCCCCCTTGACGATCTTTGTCACGGCGCCATGCTGGCACGCGCCCCCGGCGGCTGCCTAGAAGCCGAGCTTGCGGAGCTGCTTCGGGTCCCGCTGCCAGTCCTTCGCGACCTTGACGTGGAGGTCGAGGAAGACGGGGGTGCCGAGGAGCGCCTCGATGTGCTTGCGGGACTTCATGCCGACCTCCTTGAGGCGGCTGCCCTTGGGGCCGATGATGATGCCCTTCTGGCTGGGGCGCTCGATGTACACGTTGGCGTGGATGTCGAGGAGCGGCCGGTCCGCGGGGCGGTTCTCGCGCGGGATCATCTCCTCGACGACGACCGCGATCGAGTGCGGCAGCTCGTCCCGTACGCCTTCGAGCGCGGCCTCGCGGATCAGCTCGGCGACCATGACCTGCTCCGGCTCGTCCGTGAGGTCGCCCTCCGGGTAGAGCGGCGGGGACTCCGGGAGGAGCGGGATGAGCAGGTCGGCGACGAGCTGGACCTGCTTGTCGCCGACGGCCGAGACCGGGACGATCTGCTGCCACTCGAAGCCCAGCTCCTTGCCGAGCTGGTCGACGGCGATCAGCTGCTCGGCGAGCGTCTTGGAGTCGACCAGGTCGGTCTTGGTGATGATCGCGACCTTCGGGGTCTTCTTGATCGCGGCGAGTTCCTTGACGATGAACTTGTCGCCGGGGCCGAGCTTCTGGTCGGCGGGCAGGCAGAAGCCGATCACGTCGACCTCGGCCCAGGTGGTGCGCACGACGTCGTTGAGCCGCTCTCCGAGGAGGGTGCGCGGCTTGTGGAGGCCGGGGGTGTCGACCAGGATCAGCTGCGCGTCCGGGCGGTGCACGATGCCGCGGACGGTGTGCCGGGTGGTCTGCGGCCGGTTCGAGGTGATGGCCACCTTCTGGCCGACCAGAGCGTTCGTGAGGGTGGACTTGCCCGCGTTGGGGCGGCCGACGAAGCAGGCGAAGCCGGCCCGGTGGACGGCTTCGGTTTCTTGGTTGCGAGCGCTCATGGGGGCCATTGTCCCCGATGAGCGCCCGCCTCACGCACTCAGTGCCCGACGGCGCCGTATCCGCAGGCCGAAGAGGCCCGCCGCGCCGCCCACGGCGAGGACCGCGGCGGCGAGCCACGGCAGGGCCAGGAAGGACACGGTGCCGGTCTCCCGCACGTCCTTCGCGGTGGCGGTGAGGGTGACGTCGCCCCAGTCGAACTGCGGGGAGCCGGTCCACCGCTCGGTGAGCCGGATCTTCTGGCGGGGCAGCAGCTCGGCCGGGACCCGGGCCAGGTCGCGGTCGAGGAGGGTGCGCCCGAAGAGCCCCCGGGCCTTCAGCTCGACCTTCGGGTTGAGGGTGACGTTGCCCCGGTTGTGCAGGGTGTACGAGACGAGGGCGCTGCTCGTGCGGGTGCCGGGGACGAGCGGCCGGTCCTGGTCGAGGGTGACGTCCTCGACGGCGAGCGCGGGGACGGTCGGGCCGTTGACCCGGAGGTAGAGGCGGGCGGCGACCGCGCGCTGGACGCCGACGGCGACGGCGCCCTTGCCGCCGGGGCTGATCCGCTCGTCGAGCGCGACGAGGGCGCCGGGGTGGTCGCCGGGGTCCGCGTCGGCGGGGACGGCGAGGGTGTACGCGACGGTGACGGCGGAGCGGGCCGGGACGGTGACCCGGGTCCGCTCGGGCTTGATCCAGGCACCGGCGCCGGTCTGCTTCTCCGCCTGGGTGCGGACGGCGAAGCCGCCGTCCCGGTCCGTGTTGTAGGCGTCGGCACCGTACAGCCGGAAGGTGAGCGGGGCGGCGGTCTTGTTGGCGACGGTGACCCGGTCGGTGAGGGTGCCGCCGGGATCGGCGGAGAGGAAGAAGTAGGGGCGGCTGCCCAGCCGCGCGGCGGCCGGGTAGACGGCCCATTCGCCGTTCTCGGCGGCCTCCGCGCTCGGTGCGAGGGCGAGCAGCGCGAGGAGGGTGCTCAGGAGGAGGACGTACGGCTTGGTGCGCACGGGTGCGGAACCCCCCGGGGGTGCGGAGACGGAGCGGGCCGGCCGGGTGCGCGCCCGGCCCGCGGGGTGGTCAGGACAGCGTCAGCGTGAGCACGCCCGCGTACGAGCCGGGCGCGGTGTACGCCGGCACGTCGAGGGAGAGGCCCGCGTCGACGGTGAACTCACCGCCCGTGAGGGTGCCGTTCGGAGTGGAGGCGAGGGTCGCGCCACCACTGCCGACGGGACCGGCCGAGCCGGCCGCGCAGGTGCTGGGGCTGCCGGCCTTGGCGGTGCAGGCGGGCGTCCAGCTGAGCTTCCCGGCGCCGATGGCTCCGCCGGGACCGGTGAAGTCGGTGACCTTGCCGGTCAGGGACCAGCCCGCGGGTCCGCCGCGGAAGTCCTTGACGGTCACCGTCTGCAGGGCGCCGGTGGCCGCGCCGCCCGCGCCGAAGTCGACCGAGGACAGCTGGACGGCGTCCCCCGCCTGAGTCATGGACAGTTCGCCCGCGGTGACGGCCGCGGTGATCGTCTGGCTGTTCGGCGGAGCCGGCACGATCACCTTGTACGCGGCGGGTCCGGCGCCCTTCTCGGCGTCCCAGGCCGCGCCCTCGTACGCCACGATCCCGGTGGTGGCCGGGTCGTTGACCTTCAGGCGCGCGGCGAAGCCGCCCTCGCTGTCGGTCGTGACCGTCATCTTGTCGGCGGTCTCGGCCGCGCCGGACCGGCCGACCACGGTCACCTCGGTGAGCGGGGTGAACTTGGCGCCGGTGACGGTGACCCGGACGCCGGGGTCACCGGACGCGCTGTCGAGCTGGAGCGTGCGCGTGTTGGGGCTGGTGACGGGGCTCGCGACGACCGTCTCGGAGACCGGGGCGGGCGGGTTGAGCACCGTACAGGGGGTGTCCAGCTCCATGAGGTAGCTGGTGTGGATGTTGTAGTCACCGGGCGAGAGGGTGATCGAGCCCGCCGCGGTGGCCGTGAAGGTGCCGGTCATCGAGAAGCCCGGGAAGGCGCCCTTGCCGGGCACCGGCGGGTTCTTCTTGGGGCCGGTGACGGTGACCGTGCCGGTCTGGGCGCCGCCGAGGACGACCTTGCCGCTGGGCGTCAGGATGTCGGCCGGGAGTGCGAGGTCGACCGGGTTGGACGCGGCGGGCTTGGTGACCGCGTAGGTCACGGTCACGGTCTCGCCGACCTTGGGGTTGGGCTTGTCGACCGTGATCTGGGCGGTGGTGGTGCCCTCGATCGGCGGGATCTGCGCGACCGGCGGCGGGACGCAGCGGGTCTGGAAGTCGACCGACTGCGAGACCGCGCCGGCCGGGGCGGCGAGTACGCCTCCGCCGGCGACCGCGAGGGCGGCGACGCCGAGGACGGCGGTCCAGCGCCGTCTTCGGGTCGCCGCCCGGGATCGATTGAGTGCCATGGGTGTGCCCCCTCCTGAGGGATGAGTGGGCGCCATTGACGGCTGCGGGCGGAGAGAAGTCAATGGAATCGGGAGACATCGACTGATGACCCATCAGATACTGTCAAGATCACCGATTGGGTGGCGTTTCCGCAGGTCACACGGGCCCGACCGGCCGCCGGGCACACCAGAGACCGGTGCCGCCGAGGGCGACACCGGTCGAGGTGCGGGACGTGCTCAGCTGAAGACGAACGGGCCGGGCGACTGCGACGTCAGCGCGTCGCAGTTCACCGTGACCCCGAAGATCACCATCTTGAGGGCGACCCCCGCGAAGTACGAGTTGAGGCTGTCGCCCGAGGCCACGGTCCCGCTCAGCGGGCCGATGACGACGGACTGGCCGGCACCGAGCGCCGGGTTCTTCTTGCCGGTGAAGACCCGGGTGCCGCCGCCGCCCTTGGCCATCGTCAGGGTGGCGTTGATCGAGTCGGCGCCGACCGCGATCGGCGTCGTGATGGCCGAGGTGAGCTTGACGGTCGCGGCGGTGCCGCTCTGCGTGGCCGTGAGGGTGGCGGTGCCACCGCCCCAGCTGCCGCAGTCGTACGTGGCCGTGGCGGAGCCCGGCGCGACGGCGCCGGCCGTCGGCGCGAAGGCGAGTCCGGCGGCGGCGAGCGCCCCGGCGAGTACCGCGACGGTTCCTAAGCTGCTTCTGCTTCTCATGGCGGGTTCGTACCCCTTCCGATGCTGAACGCAGGGGGTGCGGACACTGCGTGGACGGTGAACATCTGACGGTCCGTCGGGCGAACCGTTGCCATTGATGCGCAGACGACCGGGGAAGGCAAGAGAAGATGCGGTGATCCTTCACAAACGCGCAAAGGGCCCGGCGCGCCGCCGGGCCCTCGACGTCCTGCTCCCGCCGCTCGGCTCAGCCGGCCGTGACCGCCGTACGCAGCTGCCCGTCGGGGCCCGCGAGCAGCACCGGGGTCTCCGGGCCGCCGAGGTCGCGCACCGCGGCGCGGTCCTCGTCCGACGCGGCCCCGGCGTTCGACACGACGGCCGCCGCCTCCAGGGACTGGGCGCCGCTGGCCACCGCCATCGCCACCGCCGTGCGCAGCGCGCTCAGCTTGAGCGACTCCAGCTCCACCGTGCCGGCCACGTACGTCCGGCCCGTCTCGTCGCGTACGGCCGCGCCCTCGGGCACGCCGTTGCGGGCGCGGGCGCTCCGCGCCAGCGTGATGATCTTGAGGTCCTCGGCGCCGAGGTCGCCGTGCTCGCTGCTGAGTGTCATGCCCCGAGCATAGGTCGGGGGCCCGGCACGACCGGAGGGCGTCTCAGCCCTCGACCGGCGCGTCTCAGCGAGCGACCGTCCGGGGGTCGGCGCGCGACCCGTCCGGGGATCGGCCCGCGATCGTTGCGGGCATCGGCCCGCCGCCGTCCGGGATCAGCCCGCCACCGGGTACATCGCGCCGCGGCGGCCCTCCGGCGACACCAGCCACTCCAGCTTCTCGGCCGTGTCGGCCTCGGGCAGCGGGGTGTGCAGGACGATGACGAGGTCCGGACGGGCCGGGACGCGGAGCTGGGTCGCCTCGACGACGAGCGTGCCGACGATCGGGTGCTCCATCTCCTTGCGGTTCTGGCCGCCGGGCAGGATGTCCCGCCGCTCCCACAGCTCGACGAACTCCTCGCTGCACTCCTTGAGCTCGTCGATCACCGCCCGGAAGCCGCCGTCGTCGTCGCACTCCGAGCACGCCGACCGGAACTGCGCGACCACCTTCGGCGCGAGCTCCTCCCAGTGGCCCATCCGCGACCGGTACAGCGGATCGGTGAAGAACGCGATCATGCAGTTCTGCGAGATCTCCGGCCGCATCCCGAGCACGATCGACGCCGCGTCGTTGTACATGACCGTGTTCCAGTACTGGTCCATGATGTGCGCCGGGAACGGCATCCACGCGTCGATCAGGCGCCGCAGCCCGTCGCACATGTCCCGGTCCTCCGGGGCCGCCTCCAGGGCCGGCGGGTTCAGGGCCGCCAGGACGTACAGGTGGCGCCGCTCCGCCGGGCTCAGCCGCAGCACCCGCGCGACCGAGTCGAGGACCTGCGGCGAGACCGTGATGTCCCGGCCCTGCTCCAGCCACTGGTACCAGGAGACGCCGACGCCCGCGAGGACCGCGACCTCCTCCCGGCGCAGCCCCGGGGTGCGGCGGCGCGCGCCGCCGTCCGGGAGCCCCGCCTCCGCCGGGCTGACCCGGGCCCGACGGCTCATCAGGAACTCGCGCAGCTCGGCGAGTCGGTGCTGCTTCGCTCCGGCGCTCTCGAGGACCGTGGCCACGTGTGCTTCCTCCCCCTGGACGCATGGTGGACACCCGGCGGTGCCTGGTGGTGCGACCAACAGGATAAGTTCCCGCTCCCCACGGTTGTTCCCGGACGCCGAAGGTGGGGCCATGGCAACGACGACCTCGCCCCCGACCTCCCCCACCACCCCCGCGGCTCCCCCGGTGCTCACCGGCCGCACCCGGCTCATCCTCTTCGTGCTGTGCGCCGCCCAGTTCATGGTGGCGCTCGACTTCTCCGTCCTGAACGTGGCACTGCCCGTCCTCGGCGCCGACCTCGGCCTCGGCCAGTCCGCCCTCCAGTGGGCCGTCACCGCCTTCGCCCTGCCGTCCGGCGGCTTCCTGCTCCTCTTCGGACGGATCGGCGACCTCTACGGACGCAAGAGGCTGTTCCTCGCCGGGCTCGCGCTCTTCGGCGCCGCCTCGCTGCTGGCCACCTTCGCCTGGAACCCGGCGGCCTTCCTCACCGGCCGCGCCTTCCAGGGCCTGGGCGCCGCCGCGATCGTCCCCACCGGCATGTCGCTGCTGACGACCACGTTCCCCGAGGGGCCGCTGCGCGACCGGGCGCTCGGCGTCTCCGGCACGGTGCTCTCGCTCGGCTTCACCGTCGGCATGGTGCTCGGCGGCGTCATGACCGACACCCTCGGCTGGCGCTCCACGATGGGCCTGCTCGCCCTGTTCACCCTGGTGGTGCTGCCGCTGGCGCCGGGCCTGCTGCCCGAGTCCCGCACCCCGGAGCGGCCCCGGCTCGACGTGCCGGGCGCGGTGACCGTCACCGGCGGTCTGCTGGCGCTGATCTACGCCCTGTCGACGGCGGCCCAGCGCGGCTTCGGCGGCGCGGACGTGCTGGTGACCCTGGTGGCCGGGCTGCTGCTGCTCGCGGTCTTCGTGCGGGTCGAGTCCCGGCACCCGGCCCCGCTGGTCTCGCTGCCGATGCTGCGGCGGCGGACGGTCGCCTTCGGCAACCTGGGCGGTCTGATCACCTTCTCGATGATGTCGACCGTCGTCTTCGTCCTGACCCTGTACCTGCAGGAGACGCTGCACCTCTCGGCCTTCGTCACCGGCCTGGTCTTCGGCGTGCAGGGCGTGTCCGCGATCGTGGCCGGCATGCTGGCCCCGAAGGTGATCGGCCGGCTCGGCACCCGCCGCGTCCTGGTCGGCTCGCTCGTCGGGCAGGGCCTGCTGACGGCCGCGATCCTCGGCGTGGGACGGGACTCCGGGGCGGTCCTCGCGACCGTCGCGGCCTCGCTGGCCTGCATGTTCCACCTGGGCGCGATCATCTCGTACGGGCTGACCGTCACCTCCGGCGTCCCGGACGAGGAGCAGGGCCTGGCGACCGGTCTGGTGACCACCACCCAGCAGGTCGGCCTCACGATCGGCATCCCGCTGCTCGGCGTGCTCGCCACCACGGGCGGCGACCTGTTCGGCGGCGTCCGCACGGTCCTCGCCCTGGACGCGGCGATCGTCCTCGGCACGGCGGTCCTCGTCGGCCTCGGCCTGCGGCGCAGCTCCTGAGTCAGGGGCGGTCGAGGCGGAGCCGTACCGCCTTCGGCAGACCGGCGACGACGAGGTCGTACGAGTCCTCGACGAGCTCCCGGACCATCCGGTCCGGGAGCTCTCCGACGGTCACGGTGTTCCAGTGCCGCTTGTTCATGTGATAGCCGGGGGCGACGGCGGGGTACTCCGCGCGGAGCCGTACCGCCTCGTCCGGGTCGCACTTGAGGTTGATCCGCAGCGGATCGCCGTCGAGCCACGACAGCGCGAACATCTTCCCGGCCACCTTGAAGACGGAGGTGTCCGGCCCGAACGGGAACTCCTCCGAGGAGTCGTTGAAGTCCAGGCAGAGCGTGCGCAGCTCGTCGGGGGTCATTCCGGTGCGTCCTCCGGTTCCAGGGGTTCCACCAGCACGGTGACGATCTTGTTCCGGCGGCCGGCCGGCGCCTCCGCCGTCAGCCGCAGCGAACGGCCGTCGGGCAGTTCCACGACCGCCTTGGCGCCCGCGATCGGGACGCGGCCCAGCGCCTTGGCGAGCAGCCCGCCGACGGTCTCCACGTCCTCGTCGTCGTACTCGTCGGGGCCCAGGCCGTACAGCTCGCCGAGGTCGCCGATGTCGAGCCGGGCGGTCACCCGGTGGCGGTCCCGGCCGAGGTCCTGGACCGGCGGCAGCTCCCGGTCGTACTCGTCGGTGATCTCGCCGACGATCTCCTCCAGGATGTCCTCGATGGTGACGATGCCGGCCGTGCCGCCGTACTCGTCGATGACGACGGCGACGTGGTTGCGCTCCTGCTGCATCTCGCGCAGCAGGTCGCCCGCGTTCTTGGTGTCCGGCACGAAGGCGGCGGGCCGCATCGCGGTCGACACGACGTCCGCCTCGGAGTCGCGGTTGACGTGCGTCTTGCGGGCCAGGTCCTTCAGGTACACGATGCCGACGATGTCGTCCTCGTTCTCGCCGGTGACCGGGATCCGGGAGAAGCCGGAGCGGAGCGCGAGGGTGAGGGCCTGACGGATCGTCTTGTACCGCTCGATGCAGACGAGGTCCGTGCGCGGCACCATCACCTCGCGCACCAGGGTGTCGCCGAGCTCGAAGACCGAGTGCACCATGCGGCGCTCCTCGTCCTCGATCAGCGACTCCTGCTCGGCGAGGTCGACCATGGCCCGCAGCTCGGCCTCGGAGGCGAAGGGGCCCTTGCGGAAGCCCTTGCCCGGCGTCAGCGCGTTGCCGATGAGGATGAGCAGCTGCGGGATCGGGCCCATGATCCGGGCCAGCGGCAGCAGGACGTACGCGGCGGCGGTCGCCGTGTTCAGCGGGTGCTGGCGGCCGATGGTGCGCGGCGAGACGCCGACGGCCACGTACGAGACGAGGACCATGACGGCGATGGCGACGAGCAGCGCCTCCCAGGTCTCCGGGAAGGCCTCCAGGCAGGCGTACGTGACGAGGACGCCGGCCGCCATCTCACAGGCGACGCGGACGAGCAGCGCCACGTTGAGGTAGCGGGTCGGGTCGGCGGCGACCTGCGCCAGCTTCTCCGCCCCGCGCCGCCCGGACCGTACGGCCTCGGCGGCGCGGAAGCTGGAGACGCGGGCGAGACCGGCCTCGGCGCAGGCGGCGAGCCAGGCCACGATGACCAGCGCGACGGCGCCGAGGATCAGCGAGACGTCCATCGGGTCAGGACACGGTCGGCGCCGGGGACGGGCCGGTGAGGCCCTTCTCCGCGCGCCAGCCGTCGACGATCGCCGCCTGGAGGCCGAACATCTCGGCCTTCTCGTCCGGCTCCTCGTGGTCGTACCCGAGGAGGTGCAGCACCCCGTGGACGGTGAGGAGCTGGAGCTCCTCGTCCATGGAGTGCTCGGTCGGCGCGTCCTTGCCCTGCTGGGTGGCGACCTCGGGGCAGAGCACGATGTCGCCGAGGAGCCCCTGCGGGGGCTCCTCGTCGTCCTTCGACGGCGGGCGCAGCTCGTCCATCGGGAAGGACATGACGTCCGTCGGGCCCGGCAGGTCCATCCACTGGATGTGGAGCTGCTCCATCGCCTCCGCGTCCACGACGATCACCGAGAGCTCGGAGAGCGGGTGGATGCGCATGCGCGCGAGCGCGTAGCGGGCGATGTCGAGGATCGCCTGCTCGTCGACCTCGGTACCGGACTCGTTGTTGACGTCGATCGACATGGTGCTTGTTGCTACTTCCCGTTGCGGCCGTTTCGGCTGTCGTACAGCTCGTACGCGTCGACGATACGGCCGACGAGCTTGTGCCGGACGACATCCTGCGACGTGAGCGTCGAGAAGTGGACGTCCGGGACGCCGTCCAGGATGTCGCGGACCTGCCGCAGACCGCTCTTCGTCCCGTTCGGCAGGTCGACCTGGGTGACGTCACCGGTGATGACGATCTTCGAGTCGAAGCCGAGGCGGGTGAGGAACATCTTCATCTGCTCGGGGTTCGTGTTCTGCGCCTCGTCGAGGATGATGAACGCGTCGTTCAGGGTGCGTCCGCGCATGTACGCCAGGGGCGCGACCTCGATCGTCCCGCTCGCCATCAGCTTGGGGATCGAGTCGGGGTCGAGCATGTCGTGCAGCGCGTCGTAGAGCGGCCGCAGGTACGGGTCGATCTTCTCGTAGAGCGTGCCGGGCAGGAAGCCCAGGCGCTCGCCGGCCTCGACGGCGGGCCGGGTCAGGATGATCCGGGTGACCTGCTTGGACTGCAGGGCCTGGACCGCCTTGGCCATGGCGAGATAGGTCTTTCCGGTACCGGCGGGGCCGATGCCGAAGACGATCGTGTGCTTGTCGATCGCGTCGACGTACCGCTTCTGGTTGAGCGTCTTGGGACGGATCGTGCGGCCCCGGTTGGAGAGGATGTTCTGCGTGAGCACCTCGGCGGGAGTCTCCTCGCCGCCCTCCGCCGAACCGTTCCCGCTCGCCCTGAGCATGGCGATCGAGCGTTCCACTGCGTCCTCCGTCATCGGCTGACCGGTGCGGAGCACCAGCATCATCTCGTCGAACAGGCGCTGGATCAGGGCGACTTCCGCCGCGTCGCCGACCGCGCTGACCTGGTTGCCCCGGACATGGATGTCGGCTCCCGGGAACGACCGCTCGATGACGCGGAGCAGCGCGTCACCGGAGCCGAGGAGGCTCACCATCGGGTGCTTGGCGGGGACCGTGAACTGGGCGCGGGCCTGACCGGGCGTGCCGTCGTGGGCCGCGCCGTTGTGGGATGTGGGTGTCTGAGTCATGGGCCGGCACTGTGGCCTGCGCATACCTCCCGTTGCGGGGTTCTCGCCGCTCGACAACCTCTCGATCTCCCAGCCTACGACCTGGCGGCGGCGGGTCGAAGGAATTTACGAGGCCGCGGCCCGGAAGCCGATCGTCGGCACGGCCCGGCGCAGCGGCCAGGGGCGGGCGGGGGCGGGCAGGAGGCGCTCCAGGAAGGCGTAGCGGCCGCGCAGGGCCTCGGGGTCCTGCTTGGCGTGCCCCTGGACGTGCTGCCACCAGGCGGCGATCTCGCCCCAGGTGGGGGCGGAGAGGGAGCCGCCGAACTCCTGGACGGACAGGGCCGCGGTGAGGCCCGCGAAGGCGAGCCGGTCGGCGAGGGGCCAGTCGGCGAGGGTGCCGGTGACGAAGCCGGCGACGAAGACGTCGCCGGCGCCGGTGGGGTCGAGGGCGGCGACCTGGATGGCGGGGACCTCGGCGGTCTCGCCGGTGGCGCCGTCGACGGCGTAGGCGCCCTCGGAGCCGAGGGTGACGACGGCGTAGCGGACCTTGTCGGCGAGGGCGCGGGCGGCCGCCCGGGGGCAGTCGGTGCGGGTGTAGCGCATGGCCTCGGCGGCGTTCGGCAGGAACGCCTCGCAGTGCTCCAGGTCGGCGAGCCCGGCGAGGTCCCAGCGGCCGGTGTCGTCCCAGCCGACGTCGGCGAAGACCTTGGCGCCGCCGCGGGCGGCCCGGGCGACCCAGTCCTCGGAGCGGCCGGGGACGAGGGAGGCGACGGCGGCGCGGGCGTGCGGCGGGTAGGCGGGCAGGGCGCCGTCGAGCGGAGGGGCCTCGTGGCCGTGGGAGACCATCGTGCGCTCGCCCTCGTAGGCCATGGAGACGGTGACCGGGGAGTGCCAGCCGGGGACGGTCCGGGAGAGCGAGAGGTCGATGCCCTCGCCCTGCTCCAGGGCGTCCCAGCAGTACTCGCCGTAGTGGTCGTCGCCGAAGGCGGCGGCGAGGGAGGTGCGCAGGCCGAGGCGGGCGAGGGCGGTGGCCATGTTGGCGACGCCGCCGGGGCTGGAGCCCATGCCGCGGGCCCAGGACTCGGTGCCGCGGACGGGGGCGCTGTCGAGGCCGGTGAAGATGATGTCGAGGAAGACCGTGCCCGTCAGGAAGACGTCGCAGGCGGGGTCGGTGGGCTCGCGCAGGCACACCAACGGGTCGACCCCGGCGTCGTGTTGCGGCTGGTCTCCCCTTGCTGTGGTCACGGCGGACTCCCCGGTTGCGGTGCGGTTCCGGCCAGTGTGCCCGATGGGGAGGGGGTGACGGGTGGGACGCAGCGAGGAAGCCGACTCCTACCCGGGAATCCGAGCGCCAAACCGACAGTGATCCAGATCACGTGGCGAATCGGCGGATTCCACCTTCTCCGGTCAAGCACCTGCTTGATACACATGGTTCCGCGACCCCGTGTTCCCCGCACCACCGGGCGCTCCACCTCCCCCTTCTGTTCCTGGGAACGCCCATGTCCTCGCGGACTCGCGGCCCGGGCGCCCTCGTCGCCCTCGTCGCCCTCTTCACGGCCGGCTACCTCGCCCCGTACCTGCTGCCGACCGTCGTCGGCCGGCTCTCCGCCGGACTCGGCCTCACCCCCGCCCAGGCGGGCCTCGTCGGCTCTGTGCTGCTGCTCGGCTCCTCGTCGGCCGGATTCACGCTGGCCGCGCGCGGGGACCGGATCGGCCCCCGCACCGCCGCCCGCGCGGGCCTGCTCGCCATGGCCGTCGGATACGGCTCCGCCGCCGCGACCTCCGCCGTGCCGCTGGTGGTCGCCGGCGCGGTCCTCGGCGGCCTCGGCTCCGGTACGGCGACGGCGGTGGCCGCCGCCGGGATCGCCGGGCAGCGGGACCCGCACCGCGCCTCCACGCTGGGCCTCCTCACCGTGTCGGCCACGGCGGGCGCCCTCTACCTGACGCTTCCGCACCTCGGCGGCGGCCACGCGGCGCCGCTGCTCGCCATCGCCTGCGCGGCGGCCCTGGTGTGGCCGCTGACCGGCCGGCTGCCCGGCGCCACGCACGCGCGTGACGGGCGCGCCGAGCGGCGGACCGCGCCCACGGGCCCGCTGCCGTACCGCCGGGCCGGGGCCGTGCTCGCCGGGGGCATCCTGTGCTGGTCCCTCGCGCAGAACGCGCTGTGGGGCGTGAGCGGCCGCATCGGCACCAGCCAGGCCGGACTCTCCGAGGTCGCCGTCGGCGCGGTCTTCGCGGCGGCGCTCGGCGCTGGCCTCGCCGGGGTCACCGCGGCGGGGGCGCTCGGCTCCCGCCTGGGCCGCGCCGTCCCGATCGGCGTGGGCACCGTCCTCATCGCGGGGTGCGTCCTGCTGAGCTCGGCCGCCGGGAGCCTGGCCTCCTTCGCCACCGGCGAGATCCTGTGGAACGCCGTCTACCCGGTCGTCCTCTCGTACCTCCTCGGCCTCGCCGCCTCCCTCGACCCGCGCGGCCGCTGGGCCGTCCTGGTCGGCTCGGCGTCCTCGCTCGGCGTCGCCTGCGGCCCCGTCGTCGGCAGCCTCCTCTCGGAACACGCCGGCTACCCGGGCATGGGCGCCGTCCTCTGCGCCCTCCTCGTCCTCGTCGCCGCCCCCATGACCGCCGTGGCCCGCCACGCCTCGGGCCGCCCGCTGGTCCCCGGCTCCGTGCGCCGCCGCGGCGGCGCCCCCGCCGCCGTCCTCGCGGGCACGGCCTCGGCGACCCCGGCGCTGGTCCCGCAGATGGGGGCCACGGAGCAGGCGGTCGCCCCGATCCCGGTCCCGGCGGGACGCCGCCGCCCGGCGAAGTCGGCGTACCGCCTGGCACGGCCGAGCGACCGGGGCTGACGGGGGGCGCCTGCGGCGGGCCCGTTCCCCCGCCCCGGGGCGCCCCCACCCCGGGGCGCCCGCACCCGACCGCCTACTCCCGGCCGAACTCGTACGCCTCCACCTCCGCGAGGTACCGCGCCCGACGCGGCTCGTCGTCCTCCAGGAACGACGCCCGGAAGGAGTTCCGGGCGAGCTCGCGGAGCTGCTCCGCCTCCAGCGACAGCGCGTCCCGCACGCCGTCGAAGTTGTCGCCCGCGTAGCCGCCGAAGTACGCGGGGTCGTCGGAGTTGACGGTGACGAGGAGCCCGGCCGCCATCATCGTGCGGAGCGGGTGGTCGGCGAGGGTGTCGATGACGCGGAGCCGGACGTTCGACAGGGGGCAGAGGGTGAGCGGGACCCGCTCGCGGGCCAGCCGCTCGACGAGCTCCGGGTCCTCCATGCAGCGCAGGCCGTGGTCGATCCGCTCCACGCCGAGCACGTCCAGCGCCTCGCGGACGTAGGCGGCGGGGCCCTCCTCGCCCGCGTGCGCGACGCGGCGCAGGCCGAGCCGGGCGGCCTCCTCGTACACCTCGCGGAACTTGGCCGGCGGGTGGCCGACCTCGGCCGAGTCCAGGCCGACGCCGGTGATCCGGTCCAGGTACGGCTTCGCGGCCTCCAGGGTCGCGAGCGCCGACTCGGCGGACTCGTCGCGCAGGAAGCACAGGATGAGCCGCGTCGAGATCCCGTACCGCTCCTCGGCACGGTCGAGGGAGGCGCCGAGGCCCTCGATCACGGTGCCGATCGGGACGCCGCGGGCGGTGTGCGCCTGCGGGTCGAAGAAGATCTCGGCGTGCCGGACGCCCTGGGCGGCGGCCCGCTCCAGATAGGCGTCGGCGAGCTCCGTGAAGTCCTCGGCGGTGCGCAGGACCGCCATCAGGCCGTAGTAGAGGTCCAGGAAGGACTGCAGGTCGCTGAAGCGGTACGCCTCGCGCAGGGCGGCGGTGTCCGCGTACGGCAGGGTGACGCCGTTGCGCGCGGCGAGCGCGAAGGCCAGCTCGGGTTCGAGGGTGCCTTCGATGTGGAGGTGCAGTTCGGCCTTGGGGAGAGCCGCGGGGAGGGGCATGGGTGGTGCTCTATCTCTTCGGTACGGGGACCCTCATGAGGTCCTGGGCAATGCTCAGCTCGCCGTCGAACCCGGCCGCCCGCGCCTGCCGCTCGAACTCCGAGGGATCGGAGTAGCGCTGCGAGAAGTGGGTGAGGACGAGGTGCCGCACCCCCGCGTCCCGCGCGACCGACGCGGCCTGTCCGGCCGTCAGATGGCCGTGGTCGGTGGCGAGCCTGACGTCCTCGTCGAGGAAGGTCGACTCGATGACGAGCATGTCGGCGCCGTCTGCGAGGGCGTGCACGCCCTCGCAGAGGCGGGTGTCCATGACGAAGGCGAAGCGCTGCCCGCGCCGGACCTCGCTGACCTCGTCGAGCGTCACTCCGTCCAGGACGCCGTCCCGCTGGATCCGGCCCACGTCGGGACCCTTGATGCCGTGCGCGGCGAGCTTCTCGGGCAGGATGCGGCGCCCGTCGGGCTCGGTGAGCCGGTAGCCGTACGACTCGACGGGGTGCGACAGCAGCCGCGCGTCGAGGGTGTACGCCTCGGTGACGGCGAGCGGCCCGTCGGCGGCGACGGGCGACTCGGTCAGCTTCACGGTCTCCCGGTACGCCGTGGCGTACCGCAGCCGCTCGAAGAAGCGCTGCCCGCTGGCCGGGTAGTGCGCGGTGACCGGGTGCGGGACCTGGTCGAGGTTGATCCGCTGGATCACCCCGGCCAGGCCGAGCGAGTGGTCGCCGTGGAAGTGCGTCACGCAGATCCGGTCGAGGTCGTGCGCGGCGACCCCGGCCCGCAGCATCTGGCGCTGGGTGCCCTCGCCGGGATCGAAGAGGATGCCCTGGCCGTCCCAGCGCAGCAGGTAGCCGTTGTGGTTGCGGTGCCGGGTCGGGACCTGGCTCGCGGTCCCGAGCACGACCAGTTCGCGTACGGACACGGCTTATCCGGGGGGCCAGTTGAGGCCGCGACCGCCCAGCACGTGCGCGTGGGCGTGGAAGACCGTCTGGCCGGCGCCCGCGCCGGTGTTGAAGACGATCCGGAAGCCGTGGCCGTCGACCTTCTCCTGGGCGGCGACCTCGCCGGCCTCGCGCAGTATGTCGGCCGCGACGGCCGGCTCGGCGGCGGCCAGGGAGGCGGCGTCCGGGTAGTGGACGCGCGGGATGACGAGGACGTGCGTGGGCGCCTGCGGGTTGATGTCGCGGAACGCCACGGTCGTCTCGGTCTCGCGGACGATCGTCGCCGGCACCTCCCCCGCCACGATCTTGCAGAACAGGCAGTCGCTCTGCGGCTCTCCGGCCATGGCCCGGGCCTCCTCGCCTCCGTCGGTCAGTACACGCGCATGCTATCGGCCGCCCCCGGCCTCACCGCGTCCCCGGTCAGTCCTTCGGCGCGCGCCGGTTCAGGGCCGAGCGGCTCACCCAGTACGTGATGATCACGGCCCAGAACAGGGGCGTGCCGAGCCCGCTCACCAGCCCCGAGTCGAAGGGCCACAGGGCCAGGGCCGCGAGCGAGTACAGACCGAGGAGCCCGACGGCCCCGCCCATGAACAGCACCGGCCGGCAGTTGCGCGCCACGAGGAGCATGGGCCGGCGCAGCCGGGGCGGCACCCGGCGGGCCATCCACACCGCCCACCCGGTCCACGAGCCGGCGACCACGGCCCCGCCGGACAGGAGCGGGACGGCCGCGTCGGCCCAGCCCGCGCCCTCGGGGACCCAGGCGAGGGCGACGGCGGAGGCGATGAACCCGAGCAGGGCCACCCAGCGGGCCCCGGCGACCGTGTTCCAGGCCATGGCCTCCAGGTTGTAGCGGGCCTTGCGGTCCTGGAGGTCGAGCGCGGCGGAGGCGACGAAGCCCTCGGCGGCCTGGGTCCACGCGCCCCGGCGGAACCAGCGGCGGCGCAGCCGAAGCAGCGACAGGTTGTTGTGGGCCTCGCTGCTCTGCGGGTTGAGCCGCAGCGTCGTCTCGTACGCCCGCTGCGCGGTGACCCGGTCGCCCCGGCGCTGGGCGGTCAGACCGACCAGGAAGTGGGCCGCGTCCTCCTCGGGGGCGAGGGCGACGGCGGCCCTGGCCGCCTCGTACGCCTCGACCGTCCGGCCGGGCGTGCGGGCGTGCTCGCCGTGCTCCGCGAGGGCGGTGCCCAGCGCGTAGTGGGTGCCCCAGTACTGCGGGGCGAGCTCGACGGAGTGCCGGGCGGAGGCCTCCGCCTCCGGGTACCGCTTGGCGGCGAGCAGGATGTGCACGCGCATCAGCCAGCCCCCGAGCAGGTCGGGCTGGGCCCGCAGGGCCTGGTCCACCGCGGCCAGGGCGGCGGGTCCCGCCCCGCTCCGGTGGTGGCAGCGGGCGAGCAGCACCAGGGCCTCGGCGTCCTCCGGATCGGTCGCCAGGTGCTGGGCGACGAGCTCCCCCGCCTGCGCGTACCGCCCGGCGTCGTACAGCGCCTCGGCGCGCAGCAGCGCGGTCGGGCCTCCCGGGGCGGTCACAGCTTGCGCTTCCGCTTGAGGTGGGCGAGGAGGTCGTCGTACAGGCCGCCCTCGTTGGCGAACATGGCGACGTTCCGGGCCGCGGCGAACCACGGCTCCGTCGACGGCTTGATCTGCTTGGCCGCGCCGAGCAGGTCCTTGGTGGTGATCAGGCGTACGGAGCCGGTGCGGGCGGAGTCGAGGAGCGCCGCCTCGGCGGCCGTCTCGCACAGGTGGGCGAGGTCGGCGCCGGAGAAGTCCTCGGTGACCTTGACGAGCTTGCCGAGGTCGACGGCCTCGATCGGGCGCTCCCGCAGGTGGTAGCGGAGGATCGCCTCCCGGGCCTTGGCGTCCGGCGGCAGCACGAGCAGGGTGCGGTCGAGGCGGCCGGGGCGGCGCAGCGCGATGTCCACGTCCCAGGGCACGTTGGTGGCGGCCAGCACGAAGACGCCCTCGTTGCCGGCGCCGCTCGCGATGCCGTCGAGCTCGGTGAGCAGCTGGTTGACGACGTTGCGCAGACCGCTGTGGTGGGTGCGCGAGCGCTTGGCGCCGAGCGCGTCCAGCTCGTCCAGGAAGACGACGCAGGGCGCCTGGCGGCGGGCGGTCTCGAAGATGTCGTGGATGTTCTTCTCCGAGGCCCCGATCCACATGTCGAGGACGTCGGAGAGCGACACGGTGAGGAAGTTCGCGCCCAGCTCGCCCGCGACGGCCCGCGCGATGAACGTCTTGCCGCAGCCGGGCGGCCCGTAGAGCAGCAGTCCGCCGCGCAGCGACTTCCCGTACAGCCTGCGCAGTTCGGGGTTCCGCATCGGCGCGAGGAAGGCGGCCTCCAGCCGGTCCTTGACCTCCTCCATGCCGCCGACGTCCGCCAGCCGCACGGCCCCCGGCGCGTCGACGTCCCAGGCGGCCGCGTCCCCCGCGGTCCCCTCGCCCCCGTCGGCCTGCGGCGCGTCCAGGAACCGGGGCCCGACCAGGTCCCGCACCTGCTGCTCGGCGGCGTCCCAGTCGAAGGCGGGCGCGGACTCCGCGGGCGCGTCAGGAGCCGGGGCGGGCGCGGACTCCGCCGGCTCCTCGGGAGTGGGGGCGGGCGCGGACGACATCTCGGGAGCCGGAGCGGACGCGGACGGCCCGTCCGGAGCCTGAGCGGGCGTCGGCGCGGCCGCATCGGGCCTCTGCGCCGGCGCCGGAGCGGGCGCGGGCGCGGAGGCCGGGGGCAGACCCATCGCCCGCACCATCAGCGCCCGCGCGGTCGCGTCCCCCGGCGCGTGCTGGAGCGCGACCGCCGCCTCCGCGACGGCCTCGTCGTTCCGCCCCTCGGCGAGGAGGAGTTCGGCGAAGTGAAGACGCAGGGGCACGTCGCCCGGGGCGGCGCCCACGGCGGCGCGCAGACTGCGGAGGAGAGGGGACTCGTCGGCCATGCGGCCAGCCTAAGGAGCGGCGGGGGGCCGTTGTCCACCGGGTGCGGCAGGGCGCGGGCGTAAGGTGCCCGGCATGAGACGGGAAGGCGCGCCGCGCAGGCTGACCGTGGACGGCACCGTGTGGCTCTGGAACGTCCGGCACCGGCACCCCGACTGCCGGACGGTGCTCTCCCTGCGCCGCGCCGAGCACCGCCACGCCCAGCTCCGGCTGGTGTTCCGCGACGGCCCCGGCCGGATCGTGGCCGGCTACCCCTTCGGCCTCGGCGACGTCGCCTCGACCGGCGGCGACGTCCTGAACCTGAACGAGCCCGGTGTCGTACGCCGCTTCCTGGCGGAGGCCGGGGCCCGCGGCCTCCTCCCCACCGCCCACGGCGTCCGCGAGGAGGACGCCTGGCCGCTCTACGACACCCTGACGGACCCCCTGGGGGTTCTTGCCCCCTAGCTCCAGCGGCCGGTGCGGCCCAGGACGAGGGCCGTGGCCGCCGTGCCCGCCGTGGAGGTGCGCAGGACGCTGCGGCCCAGGCGGTACGGCTTCGCCCCGGCCGCCTCGAAGGCGGCGAGCTCGTCGGGCGAGACCCCGCCCTCGGGGCCGACGACCAGGACGATCGAGCCCTTCTCCGGGAGTTCGGCGGTGGCGAGCGCGCCGCTCGGGTGGTCGCGGTCCTCGTGCAGGACGGCCGCGAAGTCGGCACCCGCGAGGAGCGCGGCGACCTGCTTCGTGCTCATCAGGTCGGCGACCTCGGGGAAACGGGTGCGGCGCGACTGCTTGCCCGCCTCGCGGGCGGTGGAGCGCCACTTGGCGAGGGCCTTGAGGCCGCGGTCGCCCTTCCACTGGGTGATGCAGCGGGACGCGGCCCACGGCACGATCGCGTCCACACCGGTCTCCGTCATGGTCTCGACGGCGAGTTCGCCCCGGTCGCCCTTGGGGAGCGCCTGGACGACCGTGATGCGCGGCTCCTCCTCGGGGTCCTCGGACACGGACGAGAACTCCACGGTCAGCCGGTCCTTGCCCTCCGCGGCGACGACCACGCAGTCGGCCCAGCGGCCCCGGCCGTCGGTCAGGACGACGCTCTCCCCGGGGTTCAGCCGCTTCACGGAGACGGCGTGCCGGCCCTCGGGCCCGTCCAGGACGAAGTGCCGGGTGTCGGGGAGGGCGTCGACGACGAAGACGGGTGCGGTCATGAGGCGCTCCTGTGGGCGATCTCGGAGAGGGCGGTGTCGAGTTCGGCGGCCAGCACCTCGACCAGCTCCCCGGCGGGGAGCGCCCGGGCGAGCCGGTGGCCCTGCCCGGCCCACAGGGCCATGCCCTGGGCGTCGCCCGCGGTGGCGGCCGCCTTGCGGATCGGGGCGGTGAGGTGGTGGATCTCGGGGTAGGCGGCGGGGGCGTACGGCCCGTGCTCGCGCATGAAGCGGTTGACCAGGCCCCGCGCCGGGCGCCCGGAGAAGGCCCGGGTCAGGGCGGTCCTGGTGAACAGCGGGTCGGTGAGGGCCCCCTTGTGGAGCGGGTGGGCGCCCGACTCGGGGCAGCCGAGGAAGGCGGTGCCGAGCTGTGCGGCGTCCGCTCCGGCGGCGAGGACGGCGGCGATCTGCGCGCCGCGCATGATCCCGCCGGCGGCGACGATCGGCAGTGCCACGCGCTCGCGGACCTGGGTGACGAGGGCGAGCAGCCCGGTGCCCGGGGCGCCGTCGTCGGCCGGGTCGTCGCGGTACGAGCCCTGGTGCCCGCCCGCCTCGACGCCCTGGACGCACACGGCGTCGGCGCCCGCCCGCTCGGCGGCGAGGGCCTCCTCGGCGGAGGTGACGGTGACGATGGTGAACGTGCCGACCCGGGCGAACGAGGCGAGGACCTCGGGCTCCGGGCAGCCGAACGTGAAGGAGACGACCCGGACCGGGTCCTCGCGGAGGATCGCCAGCTTGGCGTCGTAGGCGTCGTCACGGCTGTCGTCGGCCTCGCCGAGCGGGGTCTCGTACCAGGTGGCCTCGCCCGCGAGCTGGTGGCGGTAGACCTCGACCGCGGCGGGGTCGGCGGGCCGGCCGTCCTGCGGCATGAAGAGGTTGACGCCGAAGGGGCGCGCGGTGAGCCCGCGTACCTGCTTGATCTCCTGGTACAGGCCTCCGGCCGTCTTGTACCCGCCGGCCAGGAAGCCGAGCGCCCCGGCCTCGCAGACGGCTCCGACGAGCTCGGGACAGGAGGCTCCACCCGCCATGGGGGCCTGCACGATCGGAAACCGAGAGAGATCGTTCAGTGCGGTGGTGGACATATGGGCATCGTGTCATGCCCCTGCTTCCGGGCCGAATCCGTGCGTCAGGTCATGGAAGGAACCGCTCCGGAAACGGCGGGAGGGGCCCCCTCTGCGAGCACGTGCTGGAGCGCGCCCTCCAGCTCCTCGACGCCCTGGGTCAGCAGTTCCCCCAGGGGCCGCCCGAGCAGTGCGGTGCGGCCGGTCCCGAAGGCCCGTGCGGCGTGC